>JAUZEU010000604.1 GCA_030838885.1 Bryobacterales bacterium
CTCTCCCCTCTCCTCGTCTTCCTCGGCTTCGGGGCCTTCCTCGTATACGCGAACTGGGCCGCCTTCCAGAACGCAAACTACACCTTCGGACCCTACATCTCCCCCTTTTACTCACCTGAACTCTTCGGCTCCTCGCCCCACGCCATGTTCGGCCCCAAACCGTCCTGGTACCCCGCCTTCCTCCCGTTCTCCCCGGCCTTCTTCATCCTCTGGATCCCCGGCCTGTTCCGCCTCACCTGTTACTACTACCGCGGCGCTTACTACAAAGCCTTCTGGATGGACCCCGTCGCCTGCACCGTCGGCGAACCACGCAAATCCTATCTCGGCGAAAACCGTCTGCCTCTCATCGCCCAAAACTTCCACCGCTACTTCCTCCGCCTCTCCTACATCGTGTGGGCCTTCCTCGTCTATGACGTCTGGAAAGCCTTCTGGTTCGATAACGGCTTCGGCATCGGCGTCGGCACCATCGTGCTCGCCGTCAACGTCGTCCTCATCGGCGGTTACATCTTCGGATGCCATGCCCTCCGCCACCTCGTCGGCGGCTCGCTCGACCAGTTCTCGAAACACCCCGCCCGCCACAAGCTCTACAACTGCGTTTCCTGCCTTAACGGTGCCCACAAAATATGGGCCTGGGCCAGCCTCTTCTCCGTTGGCTTCGCCGACATCTACGTGCGCCTCTGCTCGCTTGGCATCTGGTCCGACTGGAGGATTCTCTAACTTGCCCGAATATCAGACTCACCCCTACGACGTGCTGATCATCGGCGCGGGCGGCGCCGGACTCCGTGCCGCCGTCGAAGCCGCTGCCTCAGGCGTGAAGGTCGGCGTCGTATGCAAGTCTCTCCTTGGGAAAGCTCATACCGTAATGGCCGAAGGCGGTGTCGCCGCGGCTCTCGGCAACGTCGACGATCGCGATAACTGGAAGGTCCACTTCTCGGACACCATGCGGGGTGGTCAGTACCTCAACAACTGGCGGATGGCCGAACTCCACGCGCAGGAAGCCCCGGCCCGCGTCCGCGAACTCGAAGCCTGGGGCGCGCTCTTTGATCGCACAACCGACGGCAAAATCCTCCAGCGAAACTTCGGTGGCCACCGCTACCCCCGCCTCGCGCACGTAGGCGATCGCACTGGCCTCGAAATGATCCGCACCCTGCAGGATCACGGCATCCACAGCGGCATGGACGTCCACATGGAATGCACCGTCCTCAGCCTCGTCATGGACTCCGGCCGCGTCGCCGGCGCTTTCGGTTACGATCGCGAAAAAGGCCACTTCATCCTCTGGCCCGCCAAAGCGGTTGTGCTCGCCACCGGTGGCATTGGCCGTGCCTTCAAAGTCACCAGCAACAGTTGGGAATACACCGGCGACGGCCACTCGCTCGCCTACCGCGCCGGCGCTGAGTTGCTCGATATGGAGTTCGTCCAGTTCCACCCCACCGGCATGGTCTGGCCCATGAGCGTTCGCGGCATCCTTGTCACCGAAGGCGTACGCGGCGAAGGCGGTGTCCTCCGCAACAGCGAAGGCAAGCGCTTTATGTTCGACGACATCCCCGACCTCTATAAAGCCCAGACCGCCGACTCCGAAGAGGAAGGCTGGCGCTACACACAAGGCGACAAGAACGCCCGCCGTCCCCCCGAACTCCTCACCCGCGACCACGTCGCGCGTTGCATCAATCGCGAGGTCAAAGCAGGGCGGGGAAGTCCCCACGGCGGCGTCTTCCTCGACATCGCCTGGATCAAACAGCATATCCCCAAAGCCGCGGATCATATCAAACGCAAGCTGCCCAGTATGTACCACCAGTTCAAACAGCTTGCCGACATCGATATCACCGCGGTGCCGATGGAGGTCGGCCCCACCACGCATTACATGATGGGCGGCGTGCGCGTGGATGGCGATACACAAATGTCCACAGTCCCCGGGCTCTTCGCCGCCGGTGAGGTCGCGGCCGGACTCCACGGTGCGAATCGCCTCGGCGGAAACTCCCTTTCGGATCTGCTCGTCTTCGGCAAACGCGCCGGCGAATTCGCGGCAAAATTCGCTAATGAAAATCCCGCGGGCGCGATCGACGATGCACAAATCCAGGACACCGCGAAGACCGCTCTCGAACCCTTCGATCGCGGTCCCGCCGGTGAGAACCCATATCAAATCCAATACGAACTGCAGGACAACATGCAGGAGTTAGTCGGCATCGTGCGCCTCGAAAGCGAAATGCAGCTGGCTCTCGAAGTGGTCGCCGGCCTGAAAAAGCGGGCTGTCCGCGCCGGTATAGCGGGCCACCGCCAGTACAACAACGGCTGGCACACCGCCATGGATCTCGAAAATCTGCTCACCATCTCTGAGGCCATCACCCGCGCCGCTCTCATGCGCAAAGAAAGCCGCGGCGCGCAATTCCGCGACGATTACCCGGAAAAGAGCGCCGATTGGGCCAAACACAACATCATTGTTCGAAAAGGCGATACAGGCGAAATGGTTGTCGAGAAGCGCCCCACCACGCCCGTGCGCGATGACCTCCAGCAAATAATCGGGGAGTTTAAGTAAGGTGGACGAAGTAATGTCGAATCAAGCGATGTTCCGGATCTGGCGCGGCGACTCCTCTGGCGGCGCCCTTCAGGACTACAAAACCCCCGTCGACGAAGGCATGGTCGTCCTCGATGCCATCCACCGCATCCAGGCCGAACAGGCTCCGGACCTCGCCGTCAGGTGGAACTGCAAAGCCGGCAAGTGCGGCTCCTGCTCCGCCGAAATCAACGGCATGCCCCGCCTCATGTGCATGACGCGCCTCAACCAGCTCAACCTCGACATGCCCGTCATCGTCGAGCCCATGCACGCCTTCCCCCTTATCCGCGATCTCGTCACTGACGTCTCCTGGAACTTCGAAGTCAAGAAGACTATCAAGCCGTTCAAACCGCGTTCGCCAGACGCGGCGGACGGTACTTGGCGTATGCAGCAGGAAGACGTCGACCGCGTCCAGGAATTCCGCAAATGCATCGAGTGCTTCCTCTGTCAGGACGTTTGCCACGTACTCCGCGAACACCACAAGCACGACGAGTTCATCGGCCCGCGCTACTTCGTCTACGCGGCTGCGCTTGAAATGCACCCGCTTGATGTCGAAGACCGCGTCAAAGACCTCAAAGACAAACACAACCTCGGCTACTGCAACATCACCACCTGCTGCCGCCAGGTCTGCCCCGAATCCATCACGATCACGGAGAACGCGATCATTCCGCTCAAGGAGCGAGTGGTCGATCAGTTCTTCGATCCACTGAAACGCTTCTTCCGAATCCTCTAAGCGAAAGGAGACATATGTTCGCTTTAAAACCCATCTCTCACGAAAGCGTCGCAAGCGCCCTTGCGAAAGCCGAGCATTACCGTCTGTTAGCCGAGCCCAGCGAAGCCGAAAGCATCTGCTGCGACATCCTGGCCGTCGAGCCCGGTAACCAGCACGCTTTGGTGGTCCTCACCCTTGCGCTGACTGACCAGATCCCGCACGACCCGAGGGCCTTTTCCAGGGCAGTCGAAACCGCCGGCGCTCTGGAATCCCCCTATGAGCGTGCGTACTACTGCGGCATCGCCTGGGAGCGGCGCGCCAAAGCGCACCATCACTCAGGTGTGCACGGCGCCGGACAACACGTGTACGAGTGGCTCGTAAAGGCCCTTGGCCACTTCGACCAGGCCGAGCGTCTCCGCCCGCCCGGCAATGACGATGCCCTGCTGCGCTGGAACACCTGCGTCCGCTTCCTGGGAAGCCATCGCGAAGTTGTCCCCGGTACGGCCGAAGAGCCCGTCGCCATCACATCGGAGTGACTGTATCGTAGCCCCCAAAGGCGCAGTCGCGCCAACCCCCGAAATAAGCTACTATCGGGCCAGGTTATCTTGCGAACTTCCGAAGTTCTCCACGCTTGGAAGAAGATCCTGCGTGGCGAAAAACCCTCCTTATCTATCGAGATCACTCGGGAATGCCCGCTTCGCTGTCCGGGCTGCTATGCCTATGCGCCATCCCACCTGGGAGAAGGGCGCGGACTGCGCGACCTCAGCGACAGCAAAGGCCAGTCGCTGGTCGACGGCGTTCTGGAAGTAGTGGATAAATACCGCCCGCTGCACCTGTCCCTTGTGGGCGGGGACCCCCTCGTCCGGTATCGCGAACTCGGTCAGCTAATACCGGAGATACTAAACCGCGGCATTCACCTGCAGGTGGTCACCAGCGCCTTCCGTCAACTCGCGCCGGAATGGGCCGGATTGCCGCACCTGAACTTCGTGGTCTCGATTGACGGACTGCAGCCTGAGCATGACGTGCGCCGCACTCCCGCCACTTATGAGCGCATCCTGAAAAACATCAAAGGACACAAGATCACGGCCCACTGCACCATCACAGCTCAGATGATGCAGCGCCCCAATTACCTGGACGACTTCATGCGCTTCTGGTCCGCCCAGCCCGAACTCAATAAGGTCTGGTTCAGCATCTTCACTCCGCAGGTGGGCGATCAGCTTCCGGAGATGCTAAGCCCCTCCGAACGCACTCGCGTCATCGGGGAACTACTCGAATTGCGGGAACGCTACCCGAAGCTCGACATGCCAAAGGGGTTGATCCGGCAGTTCGCTACGCCGCCGCACACGCCCCAGGACTGCGTCTTCGCCAGGACCACCAGAGTGCTCTCCGCCGATCTCCGGTCCGAGGTGGCACCCTGCCAGTTCGGCGGCACCCCGGACTGCGCGTCCTGTGGCTGCATCGCTTCTATGGGTCTTGCCGCCGTGGCCGCCCACAAACTGGGCGGCCTTATCCCGGTCGGCGCCATCTTCAAAGCCTCTCTGCGGATGGGCGGGGCTACTGCTGCACAGTTGCCCGCAAAATCTCCGGGCCAGTTGGTGATGCCGGTGAAGTCTCATTCTCAGCCGTGACCAGCACTGTGAAGTTCTTTATTGGTGTGGTGGTCTCGAACTCGGCCTTCAGATCCTTGTTGTTGACCTTTAATACGCCCTGAATAGCGGGGTTGCCGTCGCGCTCCTGAAACCAGACCACATAGGCGCTTCGCGGGGGCGTGAGGTTGGATGGCAGTGCCATGTGCTCCGCCTTGATCTTGACCTTGTTATTTCCGTTCTTATCCTCGTTGAACTCTACCTCTCCGCGGGCCGCGGGGACCAGGGAAGACGCTGTGAATGGAAAGTTCTTCGCATACCCAATGACCGTCAAGCCCAGACATAGGGCTGCCACGGCCGTGGCTTTGCGTAGACTGAAGGTGGTTCGCTGTTTCATCGCTCTTATCTCCTCGTGTCCGGCCAAGCACCTGCTTCGCCAAACCCGGGACGTAAATGGGATCTGAGTCATCGGTGTTGAATGGAGCTGTACCACCTATACTTCGAACACGTGCCGGTGTGCTCAGCTGTGGACGACTTCATCCAGCGTCATTTACGCACTCTGCAGTGACTTGGCTTACACCGCCAACCAGGTGCTCCTGTCTCTCTGAAAGAGGACTTCAGCGCCAGATCCG
>JAUZEU010000616.1 GCA_030838885.1 Bryobacterales bacterium
CGGGACTAAGATATTGCTTGCATCTATTGGTGTACTGGTGTATTAATACATCAGGGTGACTTTCCAACTTGATCTTCGAAGCGGCGTTCCAGTTTACCGGCAAATCATCGACCAGGTGCATGCGGCTCGTGCCTCGGGAAAGATTGGCCCCGGCGAGCGCCTGCCGACCGTGAGGCAGTTGGCGGTGGATCTGAAGGTCAACCCGAACACGGTGGTCCGGGCATACCGCGAACTGGAACTGACCGGAATCCTGACCACGCATCAGGGAACCGGCACGTTCCTGACCGACGCGAAGCTGCAACAAAACGAAGCCGAACGGGAACAGAAACTCGACCGGCTGGTGGCGGAGTTCGTCTCGCGCGCCGGACGCGAAGGGTTCACAGTGCAGGAGTTGCAGGAGCGGTTAGGTTCAACAACTAAGGAGACGTATTGATATGACAGGCTTTCCGGGTACGGAATTATCGCGCGGGCTTCGGAACAGCCCGAGGGAACTGATCAGCACGGAAGGCGTAGTGGCCTCGGTCATCGTGCTGTTGATCGGGTTTGCGCTGACTGCGGTCACGGAAAAGCCGGTCTGGCTGGTGGGTTCGGTTTTTCCTGCTCTCTACCTGCTGCTGGCCGTGAAGGTGGCGGACCAGTGGGAGAAGGCGGCCGTGCTGCGCTTTGGGCGGTATCGCGGCTTGCGGGGACCCGGTCTGTATTTCGTGATTCCGATAGTCGAAAAGATCAGCAGGTATGTGGACCAGCGCATCCGGGTGACCAACGTTACGGCGGAGTCGGCGCTGACCCGCGATACGGTCCCGGTGAACGTCGTTGCCATCGTGTTTTGGGTGGTGTGGGACGCGGAGAAATGCATTCTCGAGGTTTCAGACTTTGAAGAAGCGATCCATCTGAGTTCTCAAACGGCGCTGCTCGAATCGATCGGGCGGCACCAGTTGGCGCAGATGATCACCGAGCGGGAATCGCTGGGCAAGGAACTCCAGCGGCTGCTCGATGCGAAGACCAACCCCTGGGGCATCACCGTGCAGTCGGTTGAGATTCGCGATGTCCATATCCCGGCAGCCCTGGAAGATGCAATGTCCCGGCAGGCGCAGGCGGAACGGGAGCGGCAGGCGCGCATTGTGCTGGGCACGGCGGAAACGGAGATCTCCGCCAAATTCGCGGAGGCGTCGATCGTCTATCAGAATAATCCGATCGCACTGCACCTGCGTGCCATGAACATGCTGTATGAAGCAATCAAGGAAAAAGGCGCCATGGTGATTGTGCCGTCCTCCGCGGTGGAGACCATGGGGCTCGGCGGTATGCTCGCAACCGCCAACATGGCCGCGCCGGTGAACCACAAGCCGCTCTGACCGGAGTCCTGTCAGAGCGTCATCACGAAGGCGACAACGTCTTCCTTCTGCTGTTCTGTCAGGCGCTCTTTAAAGGAAGGCATTTCAGCCGGACCGGTATTGATGATGTCGAGAAGCTTGTCGTGGCTGGCAGGGCGGCCGTCCGGGAGTTTGCCGCCCTTGGCGCCCTGCAGACCGGGGCCGACCCGCTCTTCCCGGCTGTAGGCATCGTGGCATTCTTCGCAGGAGTTCTCGAAAACCTGCTTCCCGCGGACAGCATCACCTTTAGCGGCGGGTTTGGTCGTTTCCTGGGAGAAAACCACCGCAGCCAGACAGAGAGACAGAAGAACAAGGATGACCGGTGATTTGCCCATTCCTTACTAAAGGTATCGCAACATGCGAGATCGCAATCTGAACCGGCCCTGAATCACGGGGCGTTTCCGGTATATACTTCCGTCCAGGACCACAATCGCCAGTACTTCAGCGCCGGTGGCGCATGAGGAGAAATGATATGCGGACTGCACGATTCCTTCGCTTTGGAGGCGCTGCCGTACTGGGCATCGCCGTTTACCTGATCACAACCCGAGGCTCTCTTGATGCTCAACGGAGCGCCGGAGTCAAAGTCAAACCCACCGACATCGGGGGACTAGTCACAAGCAGCAATGGACCCGAAGCTGGCGTCTGGGTGATTGCGGAAACGACTGACTTGCCAACGCGCTACATCAAGGAGGTTGTCACAGACGATCAGGGACGCTACCTGATCCCGGATTTGCCGAACGCAAAGTACACGGTCTGGGCGCGCGGCTATGGATTGGTGGACTCGCCGAAAGCAGAGACCACGCCGGGGAAGCTGGTCGATCTAAAGCCAGCGGTTGCCCCGGATAAAAAGAGCGCGGCGCAGTATTACCCGGCGAACTATTGGTACGCATTGCTGAACATTCCGGAAAAGAACGAATTCCCAGGCACCGGACCGACGGGCAACGGGATTTCGCCGAATCTGAGCAGCCAGGGCCAGTGGATTCATCTCATCAAAACCGATAGCTGCGAATCGTGCCACCAGCTCGGGAGCGAGTACACGCGCACGCTGCCTGCCCTGTTCCGCAACTTCGATTCTCCGGCGCAGGCGTGGCTTCGTCGTGTTCAATCCGGACAAGCCGGCAACGCCATGAAGGGAGGCATGGCCCAGCTGGGCGCTGAACGAGCCTCGACGGAATTCGGCGCGTGGACCAGCCGGATTGCCGGCGGCGAACTACCCGCCGAAACGCCACCGCGGCCGCAGGGTGTTGAACGCAATGTCGTGATTACTCAGTGGGACTGGGCCGATCCGAAGGCCTACCTCCACGATGAGATCGCGAGCGACAAACGTAATCCGCGAGTTAATGCGAACGGGCTGATCTACGGATCTCCGGAGGAAAGCCGGGACTACCTGCCTGTGCTCGATCCGCTGCACAACACCATCAGCCAGGTGAAAGTTCCGTACCGCGATGCGAACACGCCGGGGCAGCCCAAGCCACTGCAGCCGTCTCCGATCTGGGGAGACGAGGCAATCTGGGACAGCCACACGACCGTACATAATCCAATGTTCGATGAACGAGGAAGGGTGTGGTACACGTCCCGCATCCGGGCCAGCGACAATCCCGCTTTTTGCAAGGCGGGATCGCCCCTGCCGTCGGCGAAGGCCACACCGGTGGAGCGCTCGGGCCGGCAGTTAGCCGTCTACGATCCTGCGACGAAGCAAACAGCGATGATCGACACCTGTTTCGGCACCCATCACCTGGTGTTCGCGGAAGATGCCAATAACACGCTGTGGACCAGCAGTGGCGGTGGCGGCGGGGTTGTGGGCTGGCTTGACACGAAGATGTGGGACCGAACCCACGATGCGGAGAAATCACAAGGCTGGACAGCGCTTGTTCTGGACACAAACGGGAATGGCAAACGCGATGCTTATCTCGATTCCGAGCAGAAGGTTCTCACGGCGCCGAGCGGCGAGAGTCTGGGCACCTCCTCCGCCGTAGGCAAAACAGTCGACGCGACCCGTGACACGCGGCTGAACGCAGCCTTTTACGCGGTAGCGGTCGGCACCGATGGAACGATCTGGGGAAGCGTGCTGGGCTTCCCCGGCGGAATCATCAGGTTGAATCCGGGATCGAATCCACCGGAGACGGCACTGGCGGAATATTACGAGGTTCCGTGGAATAACCAAAAGGCGCCAGCGCAGGGCTATTCTCCGCGCGGAATGGACGTGGATCGGAACAATGTCGCGTGGGTGGCGTTGGGAAGCGGGCACCTGGCAAGCTTCGACCGCCGCAAGTGTAAAGGCCCGCTCAACGGCCCGGCAGCTACGGGTCAGCACTGTCCGGAAGGCTGGACGCTCTATCGAACGCCCGGTCCCGCTTTTCGCAATGTGAAGGATTCAGGCAGCGCCGACTCGCATTATTACGACTGGGTGGACCAGTTCGACACGCTGGGGCTGGGCAGGAACACGCCGATTGTGACGGGTAACTCGTCGGATTCTCTGATCGCACTTGTAAATGAGAAGTTCGTTGTTCTGCGCGTACCCTACCCGCTTGGCTTTTTCGCGAAAGGGATGGATGGCCGGATCGACGACGCCAAGGCCGGATGGAAGGGGAAGGGGCTTTGGACGACCTGGGGCACCCGCACACCGTTCCACAGCGAAACCGGCAAAGGGACAACCAGCAAGGTGGTGCATTTCCAGATTCGACCCGATCCCCTGGCGAATTAGGTGTTGCTTACCTGAGTTCGTTCGGCTTGAACTCGCCGCCGTTCAGAAGAATGCCGAGGAGTTCTTTGGACCGCGCATCCCAGTTCTGTTCCTTTTGCGGCGTCAGGTTGTTGTGTTCCGATTCGATCATCGGCAAGGGCTCTTTCGCGACGGGTATCTGATTGAGTTCGGCCCAGATACCCGCGGGCGGTTAGGTGGTGTCGATAAAGCCCATGGCCGCCAGCACGGGCGCTTTGATCCGTGAAGCGAAGTTGACGGTATCAAAGTAAAGAGCGGTGTTCATGACTTTGGGATCGTTCGGGGGCCAGTTCGGATAACCGGCCTTGCGTCCGTGGAGGTCGCCATTGGAATCCGCGCCGGCTGGCACGCAGACGAGGACAGCCGTGATCTTCTCCGGACGCAATCCCGCGAGCATCAGGCTCTGCTGGCCACCCATGCTGGTTCCCATTAACACGATCGTCTTACCATCCCAGTCGGGCTGCGTCATCAGGTAGTCCAGTGCGCGCGAGTCGCGGAGATACATGTTCAGGAAGTACGACGTTTCGCGGTCCGTATTACCGATTGCGGCGTAGTTCCGCGGCACGTTTCCACTCGGATCAGACGGCAGTTTGTCGTGCGAATCGACATTGATGACAAGCCAGCCTTCGGCCGCGCGCGATGCCACAGATCGGGCGTTCAAAGCATAAACGCCGGCATACTGCAGCAGGACAAGCGCCGGGAACTTGCCTTCCTTCGCCGGCTTTGCCAGATACCCCTGCGCGTGGGAACCGAGCGCGTCCAGCACGAAAGTATTGAGCTCGATGCCCGGGGTGTCGGTCTGCACAGGCGTCAGGACAGGGTTGATCGGGATCTTCGCCTGCGCCGCGAGTTTGCCGGCCCAAAACGAATCGAAGTCGGCGGGACGCGGTACCGCAGGACCGATCTTCGTTGGAGCGACCGCAGCGCCAAGGGCGTAGAGTCCATTGTTCCGGCCCGTATTACCTCCGCCAAAACCGGATGCCGGGCCATCCGAGACGAGTTTCGCAACCGGCTCGATCGCGACATAGATCATCTCCGGCTCCTCCCCGGCGATTTCTATCCTGTCCTTACCCGAGGAGAGGTCCAGCTTCCCCTCTTTCAGCACATCCGCATTGTTCCTGCGAATAGTCCACTTATAGCTGTATGCGGGCTCTACGGGGCCAGGCGTAACAGTCCAGCCAACGGTCTCACCGATGTTATAGATACCGCTTGAGTGGTACGGCGCAAAAGTCAGCTGCTGCGGAATCGGTGCGCCGCGCTGGGCTGCGGCGAACGTCGCGGTAAACAGAACCGCCAGAGCCGTGCGCGAACAGATCCGGGTCATCAGAATCCTCCAGAGGAAATCCCATTCTATGCGGCATTCTGCTGCAAGGCGCCCGCTATATACTTGAGCGATCGTGAAGACAATTTCTATCATTCCACTTGCCATCTGCTGCAGCGCGGTGACCGCGTTCGCGACAGAACCCGCGACGCTGCCTTTTGAGAACGATCAGGTGAAGGTCATCCGTGCACTGGAGAAGGCACACGTGAAGGGCAAATTCCATGAACACAAGCCGAATCGGGTAATGATCTACCTGGGGGCTGGCCGCCAGCGCTTTGAATATCAGGACGGGCGGCAGCCTGAGGTATTCGACTGGAAGCCCGGCCAGGTTGTCTGGAGCAAGGCTGACGGAATGCATTCGCCCGAAGTAATTGGCGACGAACCGTTCAGCATTATTGAGGTGGAGTTGAAGAAGCCGGGCACCGGAAAGACGCTCAGCGGTCCCCATGACGCGCTGAAGGCGGATCCGAAGCACTATAAAATGGAGCTCGAAAACGATCAGGTTCGGGTGCTGCGTGTGAAACTGGGAGCGCACGAGACGACCCCGATGATTGCGCACTCTGTAAACAGCGTAGCCGTTCTTCTGACCCCTGCACCCACACACAAAGCGGGCGAGGCCACCTGGAAACCGGCGGGTACTTATAAAGACGAAAATCCTGGAGATAGTCCTGTCGAGATGGTCGTTGTCGAAGTAAAGGACTGAACGGATGAAAATCGCTGTCGAGCCATTTCTGATCTTTGCGACTTTGGTTGCTGTGGTCGCTCCCCTTTCCGCGCAACAGCCGCCTGCGACTGTTGCGCCGAAACCGAAAGATACGGAGGTTTGGGAGCCGGTGCCCAAAGTCGTGACACCGGGCACTACCGACTCGGCGCCGCCGTCCGACGCAATCGTGCTGTTCGATGGTAAGAACCTGGACGAGTGGGTGCAGAATCGCGACAAGTCACCGGCCAAATGGACTGTTGCCAACGGCGTGATGACGGTGAACAAGGCACAGGGTGTCGGAAATATTGAAACGAAGCGGAACTTCGGGAATTACCAGCTTCATATCGAGTGGAAGATTCCCGAGAACATTACCGGCACCGATCAGGCGCGCGGCAACAGCGGCGTGTTTCTGGCCTCCACGGGCCCCGGCGACGCCGGGTATGAGTTGCAAATTCTCGATTCGTACAACAACAAGACGTACGTCAACGGCCAGGCCGGCAGCATGTACAAACAAGCCATTCCGCTGGTAAATCCCAATCGCAAGCCTGGGGAATGGCAAAGCTATGACGTCATATGGACCGCACCAACGTTCAACGGAGACGGCTCGGTCAAAACTCCGGCCTATGTCACGCTTCTCTTCAACGGCGTGCTGGTACAGAATCACTTCGAGTTGAAGGGCGAGACGTTGTACATCGGCAAGCCGACTTACAAAAAGTACGACACTGCTCCGATCAAGCTGCAGGCACACGGTGACCACAGCGAGCCGATCAGCTTCCGCAATATCTGGGTCAGGGAACTTAATTAGATTAGTCGAAGTGCATTAGTATCGGGCCGAGCAAGTAAGCCGAGAAGCCGCCCGCCATGTAGAGCACGGCGGAAATCCAGAGCACCACACGGCTAAAACGGCTGGCTGCCTGACATGCGGCAGGGTCGTTCGGGTCGCAGGCTGCGTTTTCTGCCCGAAGTCTCGGGGCCACGGCATAAATGTACACGAAGTTGCCCGAGATCAGGAGGCCGGCTACGATGAACACCCAGTGCTTGTGGTGTGACATCGTAACCAGCCACGGAGCCTCAGAGAGTACCGACGCGACGGTCGCCCCTAATCCAAACAACACCAGAAGGGACGGAAGTGCGCAGCAAAGCAGCGTTCCCAATGAAGTGAATAGTGATAAGTAGCTGAGTGCGCCACCGCGAATTCGCGGTGGCGCACTGGTGAATATCGGTTCCATGGTTGTTCCTCTATTTCAGTTGGCTGACCTGAAGCGGTGTGGCTGCTTTCAGGTCTTTACCAGGCACCATCTGGCCCTGGACAATAACGGTCTGCCCCGCTTTCGTCGAGGCCTCGCTGTAAACCGGAGCATTCTTCGGATCGGCAACGAGCAGCAGAACGTCTTTAGTCCCGGCCACTTTTAATTGCAGCCGCCCCTGCACTTCCGCCAGTTCTCCTCGCACGGAAACCGCCGTTGCTTTCGGCGTGTATCCCTTGTCATGAAGCAACTGCCAGAATTGCGGGACAGTCGCCACGTTCCCAGCCTTCAGCTTTACGGTCGCGAGTCCCTTGTTCAAACTTACGTCGACGGATTCGACTCCGGCCACTTTCTTCAATGCCACGTTCACGACGTGGGCGCAGGTCATTCAATCCATGCCGAAGATGGACAACTCCACCTGCTGCAGTTCAGCACGGCCTGGCAACGCCGCACTGATCAGCGCACATACCAGAAGGGATAATCTTTTTCGCATCGTTTGGTCCTTTCAAAAAAAGTAAGCAAAGTTCACCGCGAACCGGAAGCGCTCCCTGGGATAGAGCGGCCCCGCGTCTCGCCAGACTGGGAACTGCACGCCAGCCTCAACCCCGATTGCGCGGTACACCCCCAGAACGCTGGGACCGAGGAACATCTGTTTCGCCCCGCTGCCGGGCAGTTCCACCAATTGCCGCTGCAGCGTGCCGGTTCGCTCTCCGGTGAACTCACCGAAAACGCGCCAATCCCAACGCGGGTAATCTGTGCGCCAGGAGAGCGGGCGGTAGCCATAAACGGCGGTGTAAGAAAGCAGATCAGGACGGCGATCGCCCTTCGATTCCGCGTATCGTTGGTAACTTGCGCCGACCCAGACGTATTGACTTCGCGAGGCCACGCCCGTCACGCCGCCGACGAGATAACCGGGCCCGCTGTTTAGCCCCCGGTAGAGGCCGGTTTCCTGCTGCGCGCCGGGGGCGAGAACGCCGGCGACAGCGGTGCTCTCGATTCGCTTGCCGGAAAAGTCTCTGCGTTGAAAGCGCCACCACGCCAGACCGCTGAAATCGCCGCTGATTGGCGTGTTGGTGGTGACAGAGGAACGCGGATAAGGGTCAGGATGCAGGACCACCGGCCCCGAAACCGCTAATTTCAGATTTTGGGTGAGGCCATAGCTCAGCTCTGCCTCAAGGGTGGACGCGGTGGTTCCGCGGCCGTTTACGCCGAGGTCAAAGCTCCATCCCCCTTTGGGGTTTGTTGGCGTCGCAAGTCCGAACACGGGCCCGTGATCGGCGGCGTGGAGGTGTTGCGCCAGCGTGAGTGTTGCAGCGAGGGCCATAGCCCACGACCGCGTATTTGAATACATAGTTTCTCCTTCTCATTGCGTTTCCGGCAGGGCTGAGACGTGCAAATACACGACTTCAGGACGCTTTTGAAATGAGCGAGAGGGAGAAGCTAAATCAGGAACGTGGAGTGCAGGACCTGCAAATCGGGCGGGGACGGATCTGCCGGAGCGACTTCGTGCCGGCGAGGAAATGCTCTGCCGGCATACAGGGGTGACAGGGGTGGTTCGATCCGGAGGATAGCGACTACGGACAGATCAACGTCAACCAGGTGAAGAGCCTTGTGATGATCGAAGGCAAGCTGTTTGCATTCGCGGCCCGGGCCTTGATTCGCGGGCGCTTTGGTTTTGCAATGACCGTCCGGATTACAGCAGTCTTTCGCGCCCTGCAACATGAAGTACTGCTCGCAGGAGATGCAACCGCCCCAAAGCAGAGTTGTGATCAGCAATAGAGACAGGAGCGAGCTGGCTAAGGCGCGTTGCACGGGTTGCTGCCTAGAGGATATCAGGATCACCAGCTGTCTGCCGATGGTGTTCTCAAGGTATCGTAGTTTACGTGACCGAACACCCTGGTGTTATTATCTTCAGCGTCTGCATGTTCGCAATTGTGCTCGCCGGGCGAATGATTCAGGCAGGAATTGCTCCGAAATGGCTTGAACGATTTGTGTTTGGCCAACGGTAATGTGCCTGACGCTTACGGGATCGCGAAGGCGACCAGTGAATCATTCGGTTCATTGCCAGGAACTTCGTGGCCACCGGCGGCGATCACGATGTACTGCCTGCCGCTGGCAGACTGGAAGGTCATCGGAGTAGCTCGGGCAGAGGCAGGGAGTTTGCCGCGCCAGAGTTGTTTGCCGGTTTTGGAATCCC
>JAUZEU010000623.1 GCA_030838885.1 Bryobacterales bacterium
TCAAAACTCTCAAACGCGCCATGTATGGCAGGGCTGGAACGGAACTGCTCCGTGCTCGTCTCCTTCCACTACCACCTGAGGAGTCCGCCCCAGGGTGATCCAACTGCCCACAAAGTGAGGATGACCCGTTTAAGTGCAGTACCCTTGCCGCTGTCTTCGATTTGAGTGCCGAGCTGAGGCATCAAAACCAAAAATCTCGGATTTGAGCGCTGCGCGACAGCAGGATTGGCATGGCAAACATCCCGTACAGTCTCTCGTCCTTCACACCGGTCTGAAGCAAAAGCCGCGGGATCTGCAATGGCTCGAACAGGAACATGCCAGCAGTGTTCGCTTTCTGACGGGAAGTCAGAAGAGTCTGGCCGACTTGGAGCAGAGGTGGCTGGAGACGCGACCCGACTACGAGCGGAAGATCGAGCGGCAGGGTCAATCCATTCAGGAGGCCCGGGAAGCTTTAAAAGTCATCAAGGACAATCCGCAGCATTTTCAGAAAGTGTTCCAGCGTGAGGCGCAGGTCTCAGAGCGGACATTTCAGGAACAAGAACAACAACGCCGCAGTCCGGGATCGGGATCGCGACCGAGGCGGCTGGAGCCGTTGAATTGCCTTGGCGCGCGCCGGGCACGCTTACCATCTCGTTTCAGTGCGTTGCGTTGCAAGAGTTAGGCGCAAGGCAGATTGGAGCCGGGAAATATTAACGTCGCGGTCAGTCTGCGTGTTTCCGGGCGCGTGCCATGCCACGATCTGATTACCACGTCTGATTGCCAGAGCAGCATCCAATAATGTCTTCTTTCGAGATGCGTAGCGCATAGATTTTCCGGCTGTTGCGTAGCCGTACTTCATGTTGGGACCGGTGTTGAGCGTGTTCATTATGAGAACGCCTTCCACTGGTTACTTAGTACAGGTTTGCCGAGCAACTCCGGACATGCCCCCACTGCCTCGGAGAAAGCTCGGGCCGTTGAACGCAAGTTCCTGTCAAGTCTAGGCCGATCCGGCACCTGGCAGGCTGCGAGGGCCCTTGCCAATCAGCTCCGGGACATACTTTTGAAACTTGAGGACTCCTACATGTCCGCAATCGCGGAAAAAAACGGTGATGCGCTCCTGATCGCGGAAGAGATTAGACGTATCGGGCCACGCTGAGTTCACTGAGTTAAGTGCCGTTGACGGATCGGTTCCGCTCGACGGGCTGCCAAGTAATGAAGCGGAAACAGGCGTCGCTTCGCCTTCTTACAATCCCAGCCTCGGGGCTGGATTGTCCCGGAAGAGCGATCGATCCAGAATGTAATTTCCGCACCGTGTCGAGGACTGGGGCGCGACTGCCGCATGATGGCGAGCTCGGGGACGCCATTTGAAATACGCCTGTGTGTGCAGAAATCGGCGCCCAGGGAGTGCCCGGCGTAAAGGGCCGGATCGAGCCCGGCCCGTTTCACGATCTGCGCCACCGAATTCGAGTCGAGCCGGGTGCGGGCCGTCCTTATCTTGACCGAATGGCTTTTCTGCGAAACCACTGCTGCTTGAAGCCCCCAGCTTGTTTCTGATCACCCATACCAAGCAGGGGAGTGAGCGGGTGGATCTGCGGGGTTCGGCAGCTTCGTCGTGAAGGAAAAGACGCGGCAGGGACGGAATCCACGGACCGGAGAAACGATCGCGATCCGCGCGGCGAAGCGGTCCGCCGGTTTTAAACCCGGGCGCGGAAGCTTATACAGCACACGGCTCGACAAAATTAAGGTGTTGCGGCGCCTGCTGCACTCGTCCGCGCCTTCAACAAAACATCTCCTCCTAGAAGACGATCGAGTTCGGTCTTCACCACTTGATAGCATTCGCACGCGCAGTTCTCAATTCCGTTGCGGTCTAAGATTTTGATGTGGCCTCGCGAATACTGAATTAGTCCCGCATCCTGCAATCGGCCGGCCGCGCCGGTTACGCTTTGGCGTCGGCCGCCCAACATGTTCGAAATGAACTCCTGGGTCATCATGAACTCGTCCGAGCCCACCCGATCATGGCATAACAGCAGCCAACGAGAGAGTCGCTGTTCCACGGAATGCAAACGGTTACACACGGCCGTCTGTGAGATTTGGGTAATCAACGCTTGGCTGTATCGGAGCAGCAGTTTCTGAAGAGGCCCGCCTCTGGAAAACTCGTCCTGCAGCTTGGCAGCTTTCAGGCGGACCGCCGTTCCCGCCACCTGCACCACGGCCCGGTTGGGCATCGTGTTGCCGCCCATGAAGAGTGCAACCCCAACCATTCCCTCGCTGCCTACCAGACCCATCTCGGCGACCGCCCCGTCTTGCATGGTGTAGATAAGGGAAACGATGCACGAGGTCGGGAAGCAAACGTGATCTAAACGACCCCCAGATTCATACACGATATCCCCCAAGGCCATCTCGACTTCGTGCAGTTCCGGCCCGAGGCGAGCATGCTCCTCCGGAGGCAGCGCCGCCAGAATTCGGTTCTTTGCGGGTGCTGACATGGAAAAGAATTCTATCAAACCTTTATCGTGTGTCGCCGTGACGACTGCCGCCGAATGCGTTTTCACATACAGTTGATTACGCTGGATGTGCACATCGCATACCTTTGTTGGAGGCTGATGATCGTGGCAAACCTAAACGGAACGTGGGTCTACGAGAGCTGTCGGGGTCGATAGCGCCGCAAACAACGCACCGCCTCAAATCGCACCGTGGGCTCCGCGCGGTGAACTGCATGTCACAACTGTTCGACCGGGAGGGTTAGCGGAAAGCTCACATGGCGCGCCCGGCGCAGATCTCGATAGGTCAGCCGTAGGATCACTATAGCCGATGGGATGCTGCCGGAAGGAGCTCGCGGTCCAAAGCGACGGACTCGAATTCTCAAACATCTTCCACCCGACCGGAACTTTAGGTCCGGGCTTCGAGTCCTGTGTGGAACTGTCTTGCTCTGTCGACCTGATTGATGCCAACGAGGGTCTGTAGGTCCTCAAATCGACTTGGTAAGGTTCGAAAGGCGGTAAGTACTAGTTCAGGGATGCGGCAATGCAGATATAGCTATTGCAGTTGAGAGCCATCATCGAGATTCGTACACCCCATCGATTGCCCGCTCCTCATACTCTGGTCGGAGGTAACGCCGGAGAAGAAACGAAAGCGCACTCCGAAATCAATACTGAAGCCACGCGATCTCGAACAGGCCAATCGGCCCGGGCCTGATTAGCCTGCCTTCGCCTTCGATCAGCTCGCACTAAATCGTACGCTCACTCGACCCGCGAGTTGATCATCAGCATCAGGTTGGCGCCTACGGAGAAGTTCTCGCCCTGATTGCCACTCACCATGGCGTCGAACCATGGCGTTCAGTTCGTCCCATTCTTCGTCCTTCTCGTCCGCAGGCAGAGCCGAAGAATCCGGTTTGTTGGCGGGGCGGAGATAGCAGAAGTTTGATGAGTTCTCTGTTATATGTCGCCTTGACGACCGACGAGTTATATGTCGCCTTGACGACCGACGCCGAATGGAAACTCATACATAATCAGGCAAGTCAAAAAGGAACAAGCATGTATAACCAACATCAAAGGCTAAGATGGCTGGCAATGATCTCAGGGGCCGTTCTACTAGGAATTTCGCCAACGCGGGCGGCCGATCTTACGGTAGACGGAGTTTTAAAAGTAAACAAGCAGGCATATCTATTAACCAATGTCCAGATTGGCCCGACCCCCGATGATGTCGATTTTGGTGGGTGTCCTGGGTGTCTTCCGGATCTTCCGAACACGTTGAGCGTGTTCGGCAATGTCCGCGTTGGCGGCCAGATGAGTGTGAACGAGATGTTTATGATATCGGCCCGCCAGGCGATCTCGATCGGTTCAAATCAATACGGTATCGGAGTGCAAAAGTCCGCTTTTTACCAACGCACAGGTAATGAGTTTTTCTGGTACAAAGGTGGGACTCACACAGCCGATTTCGGTGATCCTGGTAAAGACGGTACGCAACTCATGCGCTTGGGCAACAGCGGCTCATTGGTTGTCTCAGGTTTGGTTACCAGTCCGGTGCTGCAAGCCACCAAAGGAGTTATCACACCGGTGCTGCAGATCACTGGAGGAAGCGACGTAGCCGAACCGTTCCAGATAACGCGCGGGGATATTCCGAAGGGAGCAGTGGTTACTATCGATGCGGAGAATGCTGGCAATCTGAAACTGAGCACAGTGGCGTACGACACGCGCGTTGCCGGTATCGTTAGTGGCGCCAACGGAATCAACCCCGGCATCTCTCTCAGTCAGAAAGGCCTCCATGAGGCGGGACAGAACGTGGCTTTGAGCGGCCGCGTATACGTGCTTGCTGATGCGTCGAGCAGTCCTATAGAGCCGGGGGACTTGCTCACTACATCCGATTCCCCAGGCTATGCAATGAAAGTCACTGACTATCCCAGGGCACAAGGCGCGGTTATTGGAAAGGCAATGAGCACGATGAAACACGGCAAGGGAATGGTGCTCGTGCTTGTCACCCTGCAGTAGTGAACTATCCATGAAACCATTCCTGATAGTACGACAGGTCGCGTTTGTCGGTTGTACGCTGCTGGGCTTGGTGGTGGGGGGCACCTATGCAATAGCCCAAGCACCTAGGCCGTATCACCAAAACATTGTGCCGTCCCAGAAACGAGACCCTCTGGATTATGTCTCGGTGTTACCTAAAGCGGAGATTCTATTGGGGACACCTGTGCCGGGGCCTATTTTCGGCGGGCAACAATCCCCCGTTGTGTCCCCTCCCAGCGGAGGCGAGAGCGGATTTTCGTGGCGCACAGGTGCGGCTGTTCTCTATGCGGCAGGCCTCTACCTTATGCCGAGCGAATACACGGCTAAAACCACTTATACTACTAACGGTCCTCTGCCGCCTCAGGCGGTGCTTGGGGGACAGGACTTTGGGACGATAATGCTGGCGAAGATGGCCTATCAGGACTACTTCTTTATCGGTCCGGGCCACAATCCCGGGGCGAGCAGCTCTAGCGCGAGCTTCCGACGACAGGTAGAGGAGTTTGTTAGCGCAGAACAACCGGGCCCAGTCGGAAGCCCCATAACGCAAGATGTTCTTGACGACGTGTCTGGGTTGGTCCCGAGTGCCTGCATTCCAGACGCTAAGAGTGGAGATTACGACGTCGTGCTGACTGCCTATCTCACCTTGTATTACAAATATTACGATGTCCTGAGCAGTACGACACGAGACCATGTCTTTAAAGACCTTCTCACGCAGCGAGGCAAGTATGACTTAGGAGAACGGTATGTCAGTAATCTTTGTCTTGCCATCGTCCCCGAAACAGAAAACCATCGCCTGATGATTCAGGCGGCAAAATATCTGACAAACCAACTCTACTTCCAGAAATCGGTTGACGATGGCAACCCCGATCACGCCAACTTCGACAATAACCGCAACGGAATGGTCGATGTGATCCTAGAAATGTTGTACGGGTTTCTCACGAATGATTTCATAGAGTACAACGCCCGTCCCTATCAGGACTATACGGTTACTGCACTGATGAACCTGGCCAGCTACGCCTATGATGACCGCGTGCAGCTTGCGGCGCGAATGGTGCTCGACTACATCTCCGCTAAAGTTGCCGTGTCGAGCCAGGACCTGCGGCGATCTACGCCGTTCCGCCGCCGCAATGAGCCCGAGTTCTATGGACCGGCGGAGCGTAACAACTCCCCGTTGCAGTCATTCTTGTCGTCGCCGTTACTTTACAAATTGGTTTACAAAAATGCTAACAAGGACGACGTCATTTATGAACCTGATCCGCAGGGCGCATTTTACGCGATGCTTGCCGGAAACACTGAAATTCTCGGTGACAACGCACCAGGCAATTATGCTTTCGAAATGGTGCATGCGGGACTAAGTGACTATCGTGTCCCGCCATCCATTGTTGACCTCTTTGTGAACGCATCCAGTCGGAACTTCTACCAGAGCCTGAACCACGTCGGATCATCATTTGGATCACAAGCTTCCTCGATTGCTGTGCACGAGATCTATGCAGGCTCACCAAGCTACCTCATCAGCGCTGGCGGCAACGCAACTAAGTGGGCGTATGCCGCTGTTATTCCTTTTTCCGACCTAAAGGGCACAAACGTCGATCTGGGCGTTGCAGTGCCCACAACGCTTATTCCACATTTTCTGGCTCCGGCAGGACCGGAAGGAAAGAAGACCTGTCCCAACGCTTTCGGAACCTGTCTTGCGGATATCATTCAGTTCGGAACAGTGAGCACCGACCCAGACACTGCGAACTTGTGTGTGTCGCCGAATTTTGCGTGTGGCGGTCCTATTTACCTGCCCAGATCGTTCGATCCCGAGCAAAATGTCGGAGATCCGAGCTTGGTGCAAGACGGTAACTGGACTTTTGTAAACAAGGGAAGTGACATCGGCAAGCCAGGCTACTATCTGGCTATTTTCAGATTTCATAGTGTACTTGGGTTACCTGTGCAATGCGGCGATCCCTGTGTGGCGCGTGGACTTTCGAATGCGCTGGGGCTTCTCGAGGCCCATGACACTTCGTTTGGGGCACCTTTAACTTTCGAAACATTCAAAGAGCTTGTTAAAAGCGCAAACCCGGCCGGACAGTTCACTGTTAATGGGACAAACAGGTATACGACACAATCGGGCCAGACAATTTCTTTTACGTTTGGGCCGAAGAGCATCGTTGCGGGGCCTGGATTATCACAACTCGTTCCCCCTTTTGCTCAAGGTACCGTTATCAACAGTGGATCATCACTCGACCACCAGGGTTTGCCGGTCGGTTCTGGACGTATCACAATAACGAATCCCACATTAGGAACACAGACCGTTCTCGATATGCATAACCAGAGTGCTCCGGAAGACCCACTCTATGGACTGCACCACCCGAGCCGAACCTCGGAATCAGGCGAAGTGGAAAGAACAGGTGGCGATTGGGTAATTTGGGTGAACTTCAACTCACCGCCTTTGGTACCGTCGGGTCCGGGAGACTTCTATTCTCCCTTCAGGACGCTTGCTGAGGCTACGAATCGGGTTGCTCAGGGCGGAACAATCAAGATCATTCCTGGCTCACGTATTGAAAAGATAACAATTAAGAAACCAATGACCCTCAAGTCGTTTCCAGGTACGGCTACGATATCGGCATCTGTGTTTTAAAACATGATATATTGTTTTTGTTGTGAGCGCCCAATCAACGAGAGCGCCGGGCACACAACAGAAACGGCTCGCTGCATATCTCGACAGCCTGGCGCAGGCAGTGGGACATTCAGACAGGATCATTCCGTTCAAGGCATACTGCACGGGTCTGCTTTTGCCGGGAGAGCGGAAGAGCATTGAGCCTATGGCAGCGAGGTTGGCTCCAGATAATGTCCGCAGCATGCATCAGTCTCTGCATCATCTGGTGGCGGACGCACCCTGGGACGATGAAGTATTGCTGGATCGGGCGCTGGATACGGTGCTGCCTGCAATGCTGCGGCAGGGTCCGGTGGTGGCCTGGGTTGTCGATGACACGGGTTTCGCGAAGAAGGGCAAGCACTCTGTGGGCGTGACGCGGCAGTAGTGCGGGCAGGTGGGGAAACAGGACAACTGCCGCGTAGCCGTAAGTCTTTCGGTGACGACGGAATCGTCCAGCATGCCGGTCGCGTTTCGCCTTTATCTGCCGGAAGTGTGGGCGAATGATCCGGAGCGGCGGAAGAAAGCAGGCGTCCCCGAAGAGACCGCATTTCAAACCAGGCCGCAGATCGCACTGGAGCAGATTCAACGAGCGCGGGAACGTGGTGTGCCCCAGGGCGTGGTGCTGGCCGACGCGGGTTATGGCAACGATTCGCAGTTTCGGGCGCAACTGACGGAATGGAAGTTACCTTATACCGCAGGCATCCAAAGCACTGTGACGGTATGGAAGCCCGGTGAACAGCCGGCCCCCGCGCCGAAAGGAAAGGGTATAGGCCGTCCGCCGGACTGCTGCAGCGTGGTTCGAAACATCAGCCGGTCACAGTGAAAGGTCTCGCGCTGTCACTGCCCCCGGATGCATTTAAGACCGTTTCCTGGCGTACCGGCGTCAAAGAGGATCTCAAATCACGCTTTGCCGCCCTGCGTGTGCGCCCGGCGCATCGCGATTACTGGCGCGCGGAACCACATCCGGAGGAATGGCTTCTGATCGAGTGGCCTGAAGGTGAGAGTGAACCGGCCAAATACTGGCTTTCCACCCTGCCTGCAGACATGCCATTAACTGACCTCGTCTGTCTTGCCAAACACCGCTGGATTATTGAGCGTGATTACGAGGAGTTGAAGCAGGAACCCGGACTGGGTCATTTTGAAGGACGCGGCTGGCGGGGTTTTCACCATCACGCCACTCTCTGCATCGTCTCGTATCGGTTCCTGGTCGCCGAGCGGAGCCTTTTTTCCCCCTCAGCACGAGCCGGTCATCTTAGATTACGCGCCGCCAAACCACCACAAAGCTTCCGGCCGCGCGGTTCGCCGCGTACGCCCCGAGCGGCATAACCCGCATTCGGTCGCGACCATCAGAATCATCATTGCCCGCCATCTGATCGGGTTGCTTCCTCAATGCCCCTGCTGTGGATGGCGCTCCGGATAATCTTCCGCGTCAACTTCTGCGTCGATTATGCAGGACGCCGGTCGCGAGTGATTGGGGGCGGTTCGCCACATGCCATCCACCAGTTCCAGGCTGCTGCGTGTTTCGAGCGCGATGCAGCGCCAGTTATCCGGCGATCCCGGCGGCTTCAGCCAGCTTTCACTTTCTCTACCGAACTAACAGCGCCCCTCTTTGTTCCGCCCCAGCCGGTGCGGGCAGAACAGGCGGTGGCGATCGTGATACATAGCCAAAATGGGCCGTCTGCTCTCCACAGCCGTGTGCACAACCTGGTAAACATCCTCTCGCCGCCCCGGCTCCGCTCCAGAAACGCCCCTCACTCTT
>JAUZEU010000628.1 GCA_030838885.1 Bryobacterales bacterium
GGCCTCGATTCGCGAGGCATTGGGAATCAAGGCAGGGGATGATCTTGTTATGCGGATGGAAGGTGACGAGTTACGGATTACCAGCCAAAGGCAACGCATTCTTAAAGCACAGCGGCTAATCCGTCACCATGTGGAGGCGAGCCGCTCATTGTCCGATGAACTGATCGCGGACCGTCGAGAAGAAGCGAAGCGTGGGTAAAGCGATCCTGGACTCCTCGGCGGTTCTGGCTCTTTTGAATGACGAGCCCGGTGCAGAGCAAATCTGGCCACTGGTGGGCGACGCGGTCATGAGCGCGGTCAATGCCGCGGAGGTGCAGGGAAAACTGGTCAAGATTGGGATCGCCCCCGCCGCAGCTTGGGAAGCCGTGCTCGGCTCCGTACAGGACGTGATTGCTTTTGATACGGGGCAAGCGGAACTGACAGGAAGTCTGCTGCCTGGAACGATCTCGTTAGGTCTATCGCTCGGAGATCGCGCCTGTATTGCCTTGGCGATGACTCTTAAGCTGCCGGTCTACACGGCCGACAGGGCATGGGGACAGTTGAAACCAGGGATCCCGGTTCATGTGATCCGCTGATTCGCAGAACCTACAGCTTCGAGGCTTTGAATCCACCCCTGGAGCGGTCATAGAGCCAGATCGCGCCGAAGACGACCAGCAGGATGGCCGGCAGAATTGCCACAGCCTGAAACGATGCCTGTGATGCCATACCAAGCACCTGATCGAGCCTGTCGCCGGTCAACGCCTTGAACGCTGCATCGCCGCCGGCCAGTTCCACCTTCTTCGTATCGAAAGTCTTGCCCATCTGGGGCAGCACGAAGGTGATCGAGAGCGTTCCCGCAGTCCCCATCAGGCCCATCAGCAGCGCGCCACCTCTGGGGAAGCGCTCGGACGCTGTTGCCAGCATAGTCGGCCACATGAAGCAAACGCCGCAGCCCCAGACGGTCGCTGCCAGGATTCCGGTTACGGGCGAGTTCGCCACGCTCAGCAAAAGCAGACCCAATGAGGCGAGCAGGCAAGAGATCCAGAGCAGACCGATGGGCGACAGCTTGTGGGAGATCGGCCCGGCAAAGTGGCGGGCGACGAACATGATGCCGCTTACGTACACCAGCAGCAGAATGCCCTGCATGTGGACAGTGCGGGTCAGGGCCAGATCGACCCATTGGCCAGGAGCCAGTTCCGACGCGGCTGTCAGGAACATGCTGCAGAAGAGCACCAGGAACATCGGCTTTAGCAGTTCCTTAAACATGTCACCCATCGACACGCCGGAGGCGGCGCGTTCGGTCGGTGGAAATTTCAGACCCAAACACAGAAGCACCACGATCACGGCGGGTACCAGAATCAGCGCCAGCTTGACATTCCAGCTCACACCGGCCTGGCCCAGACCATAACCCAGCAAGCCGCCTGCGATCAGTCCTCCTGGCCACCAGGCGTGGAGGGCGTTGAGTTTGCCGGTCTTGTCGTTGGGATAGACGGTGGCGGTGAGCGGGTTGACCACCGTTTCCACGAGGCCCCAGCCTATGCCGGTGATGACCGCACCGATCCAGATGATGTCATAGACACCCGTGCCACTGGCCAGGCTCGAAGCAAACAGGATCGTCAGCGTTCCAATGATGAAGCAAACGGCGGAGAGCGGCAAAAGCAAAGCCATTCCGATGAAGTCCAGCAGCGGGCTGCCGATCGCGATCGTTAGTGCGAAACCAAGAAACGGCACGCCCAGGACGTTGCCAATCATCTCCGCGGAATGGGCTTTGTCGATGGGATCGAAGAAGATGCGCTGCAGATCGCTGGCAACATCGGCGCGCAAAGATGCCGCAACTCCGGCCGTAAAGAGAGCAAAGACACTGACTAAGAATAGGCGGGACTTGTTGTACGCGGCGTAGCGATCAACCGGGATCTGGGCGGTGGCACTCATCCTGTTGAGCATATCGCAAATGGAAAGGGGCAGGCCAACTATAACGCTGGCCTGCCCCGGGTTTGAAGCGGTCTATCTGCTCATTGATGCCAGGAACTCCCCGTTGGTACGGGTCTTGGCCAGTTTGTCCAGCAGCAGTTCCATGGTTTCAACGGGCGATAGCGGACTCAGTACCCGCCTGAGGATATAGACGCGGTTGAGTTCGTCGGGCGGCATGAGCAACTCTTCTTTGCGGGTGCCGCTCTTGTTTATATCGATGGCCGGGAACACGCGTTTCTCGATCAACTTGCGGTCGAGATGGATTTCCATGTTGCCGGTACCTTTGAACTCTTCGAAGATGACATCGTCCATACGGCTGCCCGTATCGACGAGGGCTGTCGCAATGATTGTGAGCGAACCGCCTTCCTCGATGTTGCGCGCCGCGCCGAAGAAGCGCTTGGGGCGCTGCAGGGCGTTGGAATCCACACCGCCGGAGAGAACTTTTCCGGAGGGCGGGACGATTGTGTTGTAGGCGCGGGCCAGACGGGTGATGGAATCGAGCAGGATAACGACATCCTTCTTATGCTCGACCAGCCGCTTGGCCTTTTCGATCACCATTTCAGCAACCTGCACGTGGCGGGTGGCCGGTTCGTCGAAGGTCGAACTGATGACCTCGCCACGGACCGAGCGCTGCATGTCGGTGACTTCTTCCGGACGTTCATCAATCAGCAGAACGATCAGCGTGACTTCCGGGTGGTTGGTGGTAACCGAATTCGCGATGTTCTGGAGGAGCATCGTCTTACCGGTGCGGGGCGGCGCTACGATCAGGCCGCGCTGACCTTTTCCGATAGGCGTGACCAGATCCATCACGCGACCGGAGAAGTTATCTTTCACGGTTTCAAGCTTCAGGCGTCCGTTCGGGTAGAGCGGCGTCAGATTGTCGAAGAAGATTTTGTTACGGGCTTCCTCGGGTGGCTCGAAGTTGATGGCGTCGACCTTAATTAGGGCGAAGTACCGCTCGCCTTCCTTGGGCGGACGGATCTGGCCGGAGACGGTGTCGCCGGTCCGCAGGTCGAAGCGGCGGATTTGCGAGGGTGAGACGTAAACATCGTCAGGACCCGGCAGGTAGTTGTACTCCGGGGCGCGCAGAAATCCGAACCCATCAGGCAGGCATTCGAGGACACCCTCAGAGAAGATCAGACCGCTTTTCTCGGCCTGGGTCTGCAGGATCTTAAAAATCAGTTCCTGTTTGCGGAAGCCAGCCGCGTTCTGAACGCCCATTTCTTTGGCAATGTTGTTCAGATCGACGATGCTCTTGTCTTTCAGTTCAACAAGATCGAGGCGCTCGCCGGTTCTGCCCTGTTGTTGCTGGGGCTTGTTGCGGCGCTGCTGGTTGTTCTGGTGACCGCCCTGATTCCCACCCTGATTGCCCGGATTGCCACCACCCTGGTGCCCCTGGTGATGGTGTTGTTGTCCGCCCTGTTGGGCCGGACGCTGCTGTTGTTGCCCCGAACCGGTATCCGGAGGCGTGACGGCCGGAACCTGGGTGGAATTCCCGTCAGCCTGAGGCGATGACGCGGGAGGGGGCGGGGCAATTTCGGACGCCTGAATTTCCGAACCCATTCCGTTTTCGGTTGGCTTTGTTTCGATCGGCTTTGTTTCGGTCGACTTTGTTTCGATCGGCTTAGTTTCGATCGGCTTAGTTTCGATCGGCTTGGATCCGTTTTCGGCAGGCTTGGGCGCGGCGTCGACCGGCTTGGTGGCTGGCTGCTGCGCGTCAGGCTTGGGCGCTTCGGAGGCCCGGGCACGCGACGCCCGATGCGGACGCTCGTGATGCACGGGTTTCGCGCCGGACTCTTCGATCTTAGTCTCGGATGAAACTTCCCGGGCGGGACGCTCAGCCGTCTTCTCGGGAGCCGTCGGCTCCTGAGGCGGTGTGTCTATGTTTTGAGTTGGTGTGTTTTCGATATCGCTTGCCAAATTTCCCTCACTCCCCGGCCTGTTACAGCCGAGAACGGCAGCGGTTCTGCGTGTTGCCGAATGGCTTTGAGACCGCGCTGCTGCTCTGCTTGATTCAGTTTGTCGATTTTGGATGCTATGACGATGTAAGGATGGTGGTTGGCTTCGAGCCAATCTTTAAGGTCGAGATCTTTGTCCATCCAGCCGCGCCGGGCGTCCAAAATCAAAAACGACAACTGTAGAGTTTTTCTCTCCTGCAAATAATGTTCAATGAGTTTCGCCCATTCACCTTTCGAAGCCAGTGGCACACGGGCATAGCCGTATCCGGGCAAATCGACGAAATAGAGCCTACCGTCTATGCGATAGAAATTTATAGACTGCGTACGCCCAGGAGTGTTGCTTGTGAACGCCAGCCCTTTTTTGGCGGTAATCGCGTTGATCAGGCTGGACTTGCCGACGTTGCTTCTCCCCAGAAACGCAATCTCAGGCATTCCATCGGCGGGGAAATGCTCCGGACTATTCGCGCTTAGGATGAATTCTGATTCCAATTTTACTACACCGGAGGGGCGGGCGCGGACAGGGGGTTAATCAATAGTATACAGGAATGTACCGGGCCGCGCCTCCCCGTTTATTTTTCCGTCGATCAGGGACTTGTTTTGGGTCCCCGGCGTTCGGCGTAAGATGCCTAGTCCCGAGCAGCGATGCCGACGGGAAGTTTAGCTTCGTACCCGCGCGCATCCCACCACAAAATGCGGTTGAGCGTCTGCTCCGGAACGTCATCCACGTGGTTCCAGTTTCTCGCAGCCGACCATTGGGCAACCCAGCGCTGTTTGGCCGCCAGGCCGTGGAGAGGCGGGTTCATCGTGTCCAACCGGATATCAGGCTGAATGGCCGAATAAGGGGTCAGATCCCGAGTGGCTGTGAATACGCTGTGCATTGGACGCGCCGATTTCAGGAACTGGGTTCGCGGAGGGATATGGAGGATTTCCTGGATGGTGCGCGCCATGGAAAGTTGAGTGTAGAAGTTCGAGTCCACTGCCGCCCGGCGGACCGAAGGACCGATTGCGAGCGCTACGGTTCTATGGCCATCCACATGGTCCACTCCATTCTGAGCGTCGTCCTCGACGACGAGGACGAGCGTTTCCGGCCAGAAGCGGCTTTTGGATATCGCCTCGATCATGCGCCCGAGAGCCAGATCGTTATCGGCCACCATGGCACTGGGAGTAGGCGAGTCGGGAGAGGTCCCCATGGTGTGATCACTGGTCATGCCGAACACCATGAGGTCAGGAAGCTGGCCGCTCTTCTCTGCTTCCTGGATTTCCGTTTCGAATACTGAGGCCCTAATCTGATCAGGCACTTTCATACTGTTAACGGGATAGCGCCGGTCCATTACGGGGGCGAGCGCGGGGACCGCGGCACGGCTCCCTACTGCTGAACGCCAGTCTCCACGCTTGTAAGCATCCCAATATTCCTTCCAGGGCCGAATTTCGTTCTCGGTTATATCGCGCACCGTACCGGTTGCAGAGCTGAACTCAGTGGGAAGCGAGAGAACGCCGCCGATACGTACGTTGATGGGCCGCGACGAGTGCTGCCAGAAGAAGCCGGCTGGAGAGACATCCAGAGCATCGGCCAGATTCCATGCATATCCACGAGGCGAACTGCGGAGCGCCCGTTCGACGTTGTCGCTGACGAAACCCTGCTCCAGCCATTGATGCCCATCAAAGCTGATCGCCCCGGAGGCGTAGAAGTTATCGAGGAGGACATATTGATTCGCCAATGCATGATGGTTCGGCGTCACGTCTTTGCCGTACATCAGAAATCGCGGATCGCTGTTGCCCTTCAGCATGTCGCCGAACACCTGATCGTACGTGCGGTTCTCTTTCACCAAGAGGATGACGTGGCGGATGCCCAGCGACCGCAGATTGTCGACTCCCCCGGCGGGCGAGAACTTCGGATAGTTGGCTGCCCGCACCTCCCGGGTACCTGCTGCCAGCTGAGCTGCTGAAGGAGCGGGAAGGCGGGAAAACGAGCCCTCGAACCAGGGGCTGCGATGTCCACCATTGCCGTCCTCGGTGTTGCCCAAACCCTTGACGTTCAGCACGCAGAGGTTGCCGTCAGGATCCAGCTGGACGGTATCCGGAAACCATCCGGTGGGCATGGAGCCGGAGAACGTCCAGGTCTGTTCTTTTCCCGAATAGACAGCCAGCGAGTTACTGCCTGCGGAAGCCACGTACAGGCGATCCCCTTGCGGCGAAAATGCCGCCGCTACAGGCTGGCTTCCGAGCAGACCGTCGGGCCATGCGGGAAGCGAGATTGTTTTCGTCCGCAGAGTAGCCGTGTCGATGAGGGAGATGGTGTCGGAATGGCCGTTCGTGATGGCGAGCAGGGCGCCGTCAGGACTGAGTGCCATGCCGCTCGGAGCCATACCGACGGTTACCTCAGAAGACTTTCCGGTAGTCAGATCAATCGCAGTTACGGTTCCGGCCCGAACCGCTCCGCTTTCCGGATCTGTGGCGAATTTTGTTCCGTTGCTGAAAGCCTGAGTCTGACCGGGAGTGGGCGCATGGCCACCCCGGTTGGACACATAGAGACTGTTTCCATTTTGGGACAGCAACACCGAGAATGGCGCCAGACCAACCGGTATTTCCCGAAGTATCCTGCGGTCGGCCGCGGCGATTTCGGCCACAACTGCGCGGCCGTTCAGTGCGACATACGCACGCGAACCGTCTTTGGCAAATGCAATACCGGCCGGGATTGACTGAGCTGGCAACGTGATCCGCTCCGAGCCCGCGGGCCTACCCAGGGAATCGAGCTTTCCGATGAAGATGGAGGCGTTGCCATTCACTGCCGCCTCAGACGCCCATACTTCGGCGCCCATTGGACGGAATGCAATACCCGCATATGACGTGGGGTTGGTTTTGAATTCGCCGCGTGAGGTGTTCGTCCGCAGATCGAGCAGATTAACGCCATTCATGTTGAGAATCGCGATTAAAGCTCTTTCGCGATCGATCACCATATCCACTGGCCGGCCCGGAATCGGGATCTGTTCCCCCCAGGGCCGCACCAACTGCTCTGTAACCATCAGCGAAAAGTTGCTGTCCGATTGTTTGCCGACCCGTGCGGCGGAGGCCAGTCTTGCCGAAAAGTCTACAGCTTTATCCCCGAAAACGAGGGCGGCGGCCCCGAGGGCCGCCGCTGCTATGAAAGCGTACTTTCGCATTCTCAAAAGCTCAGTCTCGCTCCGACACGAAGAACTCGTGAATCGGCTGCACCGCCGGACGTGGCTGTGATGAACCCGAAGCTGCCGGAACCAACGGACCCGTTCGGGTTTGCAAAGTGCGCGGTATTGGTGATGTTAAATGCCTCGCCCCGCACCTCCAGGCCGTAACGCTCGCGCAACGAGAACTTCCGGAAGAGGCTGATGTCGAGGTTCGATGCCCCCGGACCGCGCAAGGCATTTCGACCTGAGTTTCCGAAGCGAGCCTGCGTAACCGCGGCGAACGCGCTGGTATCGAACCACGGCGTGCTGCCTGCGCCACCGGGAATGCTCACTGCCGGTTTGATCTGGTCAGCCACCTGCGTGTTGTTGGGCATGTTTAGCGAGGCACCGGAAGCGGTCACGGTGATTGGCAAGCCCGTATACGAGCTGATAATCCCGTTCACCTGCCAGCCTTCCAACACGCGACCGGCGAACCCCGTGTTCAGCCACGGCTTCTTCGACCCGAACGGCAGTTCCGCGAGAAAGCCTGCCTGGAAGTTCTGGCGGCGATCGAAGTCGCTGACCGCGCGGTTTTTCGCCTGGGCAAACACCGCGTTGAACATCAGAGCATTGTCGCTGTCTGCGGCGAAGTCAATGGATTTCGCCCATGTATATGCGGCAGTCAGCGTGAACCCACTGTTGAAGCGACGCTCCAGTTTGGCCTGCAGACTGTTGTAATTGGTGGTGCCGTACGGGACGACTGCCTGTGTTTGAGCCTTCCGTCCAAACGCGGTAAAGAGAGGCTGGCCGGCAGCGCCCGCGCCTGGGACCTCTCCGGCGTTTTCTTCCACAAACACCATCTGCCGGATGCTGCGCGTGCCAACATAGCCGGCGCTCAGGATGAAGTCGCGCGGGAGCCTCCGTTCGAGGGTCAGGTTGAAAGACTCCACGTAGCCGCGACGGAACTCGCCAGGCAAGAGCGTCTTGGTGTAGGCATCAAGGGGAAGGTCGATCACGCCGTTACCGAAGTCGATGGGGGCAAGGGCAGGGATGCCGCCCGACAGCAGACCTGCCGCCGTATACGAATTTGGCGCGTTGATCGTTTGAGCTACAGTGACCGGATAAGGGTCGCGCATTGCCCGTGAAAACGGGTACGGGTCTGCGCTGATGCCGAAGCCCCCACGTATGACGGTATTGGAATCCGCGCGCCATGCGAGGCCGAGGCGTGGAGCGAACTGGTGGCTGCTGACGGAGGTACCACCATTGCAGGGAACCGATCCGATGCAACCAATGCTCACCTTGTTGCTGGCCAGGTCGTACCGTTCGATGCCGCGGTGCGCACGCTGGATGATGGGGTAATACTCCCAGCGCACGCCAGCGGTTACAGTCAGGGTGCGCGATACCTGCCACTGGTCCTGCAGGTAGATGCCGTCCTGCCACTCACGCACGCTCATGGGATTCAGATACTGATAGCTTTTGCCATATGACGATGTGTTGCCGAGCAGGAAATCTGCATATGCGTTGAACTGTGTGGGCGCCGCCCCGCCGTTCAGCGCGGACGAGCCGCCGGAGAAATTAAAACCGCCGCGAGGGCCAAAGCCGCGCTGGGGCTGGAAGTCGTTCATCGCTGTGTGATTAATGTCCACGCCGAGGCGGAAGGAGTGAGAGCCCTTCGTCCATGCGAGATTGCCAACGTAGGTGTAGACGTTGTCATAGCGATACTCCGGAGTCCAGGTATCCACGTTCCCAAACGTTTCATAACCCGAGATGGCGAACGATGGCAGACCGCTTTGCTTCGGATCGGGGCCATTTGTGCCGGGAATGCCCAGCAGCGTGAGACCGAGATTCTTACCGTAGTCATTTTCGACCACCGACTGCCCGAGTCTCGCGAAACCGACGTTCCCGTCGACTACCAGGGTAGGCGAGAGAGTGCGAGTGTAACCTACGCCTCCGACCTGTACGCGCGTGTGGCCGGTACCCGAGCCACCGCCGGGGACGAGACCCGTTCCGCCGCCCGCGCCAAGCACTGCCTGACCCAGGACGGTCGCGTCCATGATGCTGTATTTTCCGAAGATGGAAGACCGGTCATTGATATTCCAGTTCACCTTGGCATCACCACTGTGACGATCAAACGGTACATTGCCTGTGGCGAAATAATTCCGCGAGTTGCCAGGAAGGTTCGGCAGGGGCACGAGCGCCTGCATCCTCAGCGCCGCAGGATCCATGCGCGACCGGGGAACCCTGTTGTCCAGGAATGCAGTGCGATTCTTGCCGTCCAGCGTTCCGGTGTTGGGATCGTAGAGGGGCGATAGACCCGTGAAATCGCCATCGCGTTGCGCCGCGGTGGGAACCGTCGTGATAATCGATGTGCTCTGGCGTTGCGCCATGCCTTCGTAGCTCGTGAAGTAGAACAACTTGTTCTTTACGACCGGGCCACCCACGGTTGCGCCGAACTGGTTCAGGATGTTCTTCGGTCGATTCGGGCTCAGATAGAAGAAGTTGCGCGCTGCCATGGCGGAGTCGTTGTGATATTCGAATGCCGAGCCATGGATGTTGTTGGTTCCCGATTTCGTGATGACTGTAATAGCCGCGCCGCCGGCTATGCCTTGCTCAGCCGTGA
>JAUZEU010000629.1 GCA_030838885.1 Bryobacterales bacterium
CTGTCTTGCGGTCTCGGCTCTGAAGCATCATCGTTGATTCCGAACCTTTTACCGAGCCCCGTCCTTTTTCAGCAGGCCTGCTGAAAGTAACTAAGGGCCTGACTCGTGATGATGACCGGGCTGCGTACGCGGCCCTCAAACCTGAGCCACAACCAGAAACTGTTTCCCCAGCAGCGGCCACGCAAACTCCAGCTTTAGGTACAGCCGCAGCATCCAGAGCGGCTTCTGTGCCCCTCGGGACATTGTGTAAGGCAGAAACCGCGCAATCCGATGTTCCACTGTGAAGCCTGTCTCGGTCATTACTTCACCGAGTGATAGTTCTGTGAGCGCCAGATAGTGATCGTAGAAATCCCAGTATTCGCCGGGGAGATAACGAATATTCGGGCCCAGCGCGATGATTCTGCCTCCAGGCCGCAGACAGCGCCGGGCCTGCAAGAGGGTATCGCGAAGATCCCGCTTCGTATATAAATGCTCGAAGAAATTACTCGTGAATATAACGTCCAGGGAGGCATCGGGCAGATCCCATGGTTCTGAGCAACTCTGCACCAGAACGCGAACACCGGCAGCGGCCTTCTGAACACTGTCGGGATTGAGATCCATCCCGTAGCGTATCTCCGATCGGACGTTGTTAATAAACTCGCAGTGTCCACAGCCCAGGTCAAGCACCGCCGCACCGGGGGGTATCCATTGCGCGAAATACTCGTCCACCAGCACGCGCCACACCTGATCACGGTAATCGCTCATGCCGGCAAATCTTTCCTGATAGAGCCGCTGCAACTCCGCCGGCGAATGTGGTTCGTTCATTTCGTATCCTTCCTGTAATCACCGCGGCTCAGATGCTTCTCCAGCCACAGATAGAGACAGATGAACAGATATCGGCTGCCCATCTCCTGAATCTTCAGCTTGGCCTCACCGGTTCGCCGGTTGCGCCACGTAATCGGAATCACCGTCCACGAGTAGCCCCTCACGATGGCCTTCAGCGGCAACTCCACAGTGAGATTGAAATGAGCGGAAAGCAGGGGCTGGCAGCCCTCAATCACCGTGCGCCTGTACGCTTTGAACGCATTGGTTGTGTCATTCAGCGAGATGCCAAACAGCATCCGGATGAAAGTGTTTGCCAGTCGGTTCATTCGAAGTTTCAGTAACGGGTAATCGATTACACCCCCGCCCCTGGCAAAGCGCGACCCAAACACTGCATCCCAGCCTTCGTTCAAAGTTTTCCAGTAGCGCACCACGTCCGGCAATCATCCGATTCGTCCGCCATCATAATTACGACCGCATCACCGCGCATGTTCTGCAGCCCACAGATAATCGCGCGACCAAAGCCGTGAGGCGGCCCGTTGCGCACCAGACGCACGTCAGGATTAGTCTCACCAACTCGCTGAACAGTTTCCGCAGTCCGGTCACAGCTGCCATCGTCTACTACGATGATTTCGTGTTCGATCCCGTTTAACCGCAGTTCCAGATGCAAATGCTCAACGGTCGATGAGATGCAGCCTTCTTCGTCGCGAGCCGGTATGACAATCGATAGCAGCTTGAGTGCTGGTTTAACAGGCACGTCCGGGCTCATGCCCCGCACCCTGCGAGCCAGTCCGGATGCGTCGCAGCATGTTCGGCGATTTCTTCCAGAATGCAGTTTATTCCGATCTCCGGCTTCCACCCGGTGGCCGCCAGCGCTTCGCCCGCATCCAGAATCAGCCACGGCACATCGTAAGCGCGCTCGGAACCATCCTCCACTGGGCGATGAGGGCCGAAGCGCCCATCGCACCAGTCCGTCAGCTGTCGTAGTGACATGGAGTTGCGCCGGCCTCCTGCCACGTTCATCAGGCGCCCCGGTCCGCTGCTCCGCAACTCGAAGTCGACCAGCCGCGCGAGGTCGGTCGGATGCATAGCGTCCCGCACCTGATGGCCATGCCCTCCAAAGCCGAGGTACTTCAATGGCCGGCGGCTGGAGTGTGCGTGCAGCCAAAAAGAAAAGATGCCCTGTTCTGCCGTACCGAATTGGCCCGCGCCTGCCAGTACTCCACAGCGGTTAATCCAGAGAGGCATGCCAAAGCTGTTCGCATATTCCAGTGCCAGGCGTTCCGAAGCCAGCTTCGTCGCTCCGTAAAGCGAAATCGGTGCTTCCGTACTAAAATTTTCGGTTACACCGGCCGCAGTAACTGGTAGGGGCCATACCTGCCCGCTATCGAGAGTAAACGCCCCGGATTCCACCCGCAGGGGCAGGGCAGCCAACGCAGGAATCGAATACACCCGGCTGGTGCTCAGCAGAATCAGGCCCGCCTGAAAAGCCCGGCAATACTCCAGCAGATTGATGGTCCCCAATAAGTTGTGCTCGAGCAGCTGCCGGGTGCTGGTCTTGCCGTCCCGGCCCGCCAGCACGCTGGGCTGTGCCGCCGCATCGATGACCCAATCGGTTTCCGGCAGTGTTTCCAGATCGCTTGCCATCCGGATGTCTCCATGGAAAAGCTGAACGCCGATACGTCGCAGTGAGGTTCGGTTCGTCTCGCTGCCCGATCGCGACAGGTTATCCAGACCCACAATGACGACGCCTTCATGGCTTTCCAGCAGATGGCGGGCGAGGTGATTGCCGACAAAGCCGCACACCCCTGAAATCAAAACCTTCATCAGCTATTGTGCAACCGACAACCGCGACGGCCACGATGCCACGATTTCAGCCAGAGTCTGCTGCAGGCTCCTGGTGATGCCCCACTCAGGGTAGTGGGCTTTCATTTTGGTGAGATTGCTGTAGTAACAGATGTGGTCACCCACGCGACTAGTGTCTACGTAGGTCCAGATCTGTTCACGCCCGGTGATCTCCGCTACCATCGCAAACGCTTCCAGAATCGAGCAGGAATTATCAAAGCCTCCGCCCAGATTGTAAACTTCGCCACAACGCGGCTTTTCCGCGAAGGCCAGCATAAAGCGCACCACATCTTCAGAATGGATGTTGTCGCGCACCTGCTTGCCTTTGTAACCGAACACCTTATATTCTTTTCCGATCAGATTGCAGCGCACCAGGTAACTCAGGAATCCGTGCAGTTCCACGCCTGCATGGTTTGGCCCGGTCAGACAACCACCTCTCAAGGCACATGTCGGCATGCCGAAATACCGGCCGTACTCCTGAACCATAATGTCGGCCGCCACCTTCGACGCTCCGAACACAGAGTGCAGCGATTGATCGATGGAAAAGGTTTCAGCAATTCCCCGCTGGTACTCGGCATCGGTGAAATCCCACCGCGTTTCCTTCTCCGTCATTGCCAGCGCGTTCGGCCCGTCGCCGTAGACCTTGTTCGTCGACATGTGGATGAAGGGCGACTCCGGCGTCCAGCGTCGCGCCGCCTCCAGGATGTTCAGAGTGCCGACCGCATTGGTGTCGAAATCGTCGAAAGCGATCTGTGCCGCTCTGTCGTGCGAGGGTTGGGCAGCCGTGTGTACGATGACGGCGGGCCGTGCTGTCTCCATTAAACGAATGATTCCATCCCGGTCCCGTATATCGATCGCGTGATGCTCATACCGCGGTAGTTTCCGCAACCGCTCTAACGACCAGGACGTGTCGCCCTCAGGCCCGAAGAATACCGCGCGCTGGTTGTTGTCCAAACCCGTTACGGAGTACCCGGCCTCGTGAAAATGGTGACAGACTTCAGATCCGATCAGCCCACACGACCCGGTGACCAGAACGCGCTTCTCGTTCATTCATGTCATCTTGACACACAGACGTGAAGGGAGCCAGTACTAGTCTCTTCCAACGCCAGATGAGCCTGAAGGGGCAAAGTGTTTCTAACGCCAGATGAGCCTGAAGGAGGGAGACGGCATGCTGGGGATTGCTGATCAGCATGAAGGATGGAGAAA
>JAUZEU010000660.1 GCA_030838885.1 Bryobacterales bacterium
CGGCGCGAAGACTCCCGAATGTTCAATGTCGCGGGCAACCTGACCGTCCGCACTTCCCCGCGACCCCTGCCCAGCGCGATTCGCTCCAGAAGGATTTCAGACGCGGTGTGCCCAATATCGTAGGCAGGCTGCACGACCGTGGTAATCGCCGGACGGAACAAGTTGTCCAGCGTGAGCTCATCGAATGTCACAAAGCCAATGTCATCCGGTGTGGTGAGGCCGCAGTCGCGCATCCCGCGTAAGGCGCCCAGCCCGGTGAGCCCGTTGGTGCAGAAGATCGCATCAGGACGCCGCGCCGGATTGCTCAGCCGCTCCCGGCACATAGCTTCCAGATCTTCTGTTCGCAAATTGCCTTGCCAGATTAAATCTTCATCAGTCGCGATTCCGGCCCGCTCCAGGCTTTGCTCGTATCCCTGCAGGCGGCCGCGTTCGTTCTTCAGCGACAACGGGCCCGTCACGATTGCGATCTTCCTGTACCCCATCTGAAGCAAATGCTCCGTCCCCATTTGTGCCGCCGTCACATCTTCCACCGACACCGAATCCACGGGAATACGCTCCGGCACTCGATCGAGACACACCACCGGAACTCCCGCGTCAATCAGTCGCGTCATCTGATTCGTTGGTGTCGAACCCGCCGCAATAACCAGCAGAATTCCTTCCACCTGCTGTGACCGCAATAACGAAAGCAACTCCGCCTGGCGGTCGCCGCTCTCCGCCGAATTCACCGCAATCAGCGAATAACCCTTCTCTCTCGCCGCCGTTTCCGCGCCGCGAATGATCAGCGGAAAGAAAGACACCGTCATGTCTGGCACGATAATGCCCAATGTGCGTGTACGGCTGGTTTTCAGGCTGCGCGCTACATGATTTGGGTGGTAATCAAGGTCGCGTATCGCGTCCTGCACCTTCACGCGAAGGTCTTCGCTCACCGGCACCGACCCCGTGATGACATGCGACACAGTGCCCACTGATACGCCGGCCCGTTCCGCGACTTCTTTAATTGTGGGCATGTTCAATCATTGTGGATGAAAGTTTTGAGCTTGATTGAAATACCCTGGAATTGTCAATCGGTCGGGGCTGGATGAGTTCAGGGCGCTCTAAAAAGTTTTCAACCGGATATTGCGCGTTTCCATTTTCATCGGATTGGGTGTCTTGTGCAGCTGAATCCCGATCTCGCCCGCCATTTTACGGTTCGCCGGATCGTCATCCACCACAACCGCCATCACGTGCCCGTTGATCATGTGGATCATCGTGTTGCCACGCGCAATGATGTCCACGTCGTTCCAGTCCTCCGGCTTGATGAAGCCCTTTAGCTGATCCGAATCGCCGGTGGTCCCGATGGAACCGGGTTTCTTACCGTTCGGAACATTAACAATCTGCCCGCGAAGCGCCAGGAAACCGCGGCCGCGTTCTTCGTACATTTGCCCCGTGTAAGTCTGCTGCGCGTCGATATCGAATTGGTAACCCTTCAGCACCCAGGGCGCAACCTCCGGCATTTCAGCACTCCGGTACTGAATTCCCGAATTTCCACTCGAGGCGCCTGTCAGTTTGTACTGCAGCTTTAGTTCAAAATCGCCCGGCGCGCCGCCTTTCCAGATGCAGAAGATGTTTTGGGGTGGCTGGTGCTTCGCCGTGGTCTCGCCAATGATCTCACCGTTCTCTACCCGCCAGAAATTTGCGTCGCAATACCAGTTCTTCAGGGATGTGCCATCGAAGATCGGCTGGAATCCGCTTTCCTCCAGAACGCCGACCGGAGACGTGCCTCGCCCCGCTGGTTGGGCGTATAAACCGGAAACCGCACTCAGCGCCAACACAAGCCAAACGATCTTCATTGTTATAACCTCTTCAACCACAGATTTCGCATGCTGATCTTGCCGGTCCCTTCGATCTCAACACCGATCAGGCCGGACTTTCGGAACTTCGTCGCATCGTCATCCACCAGCACGGACATCACGTGCCCGTTGATGATGTGCGTCATCGTATTGCCGCGCGCAATAATGTGCAACTGATTCCAGCCCTCGATCTTCACGTAGCCACCCAGTTCCTCCGGGTGTCCAAGCGTGGCCAGCAGCCGCGGGCTCTTGCCTTCTTCAGTCCTCACAACCTGCCCGCGCCATGCGATGATGCCGCGCCCGGTTGCCTGCTCATAAAACTGGCCGCTGTACTGGTTCCTGCCATCGAAATCGAACTGCGCGCCCAGCATGTCCCATTTCGCCTGGGATTCGCGTGACGGTGGCGTGCCGCGCGCGGCGCCACTCGGGCACGGGCCCTGCGGACCACGACCTCTGCCGCCCCCCGGACCTCGTCCGGCATTATCGCCAGGCGGGCGCGGCTCCGTGATGGCCCCGCGATACTGCACACCGCTGTTCACGGCCGCGCCTTCACCCTTCATCTCCAGCTTCATCTCGAAATCGGCTGCTTCGCCGCCCTGCCAGATCAGATAAATAGTGCCCGTGGGCTTCTCGCAGGTAGACTCAACCACAATCGCGCCGTTTTCTATCTTCCAGAAATTAAAATCCCCGTCCCAGCCCTTGAATGTGGAGCCGTCCCACATCTGCGTCCACCCGGCATGATCTTCGAAATCGATCGGGTCCGGCTGACGGAAACCGCCGCCGCGGCCGCCACCGCCACGCCCGCCTGGAGCCTGCTGTGAATATGCCAGCACCGCACTCAGCATCGCGACGTACCCGACCATGATTCGCTTCATACCGTCTTCGGTCTTTCCCACTGGCGTGACTTCGCTGACTTCAGAACAGCATCTGTCACATAATCCGTTTTCAACGCATCCCGGAAAGTCGGCGCGGCGCTCTTGCCTTCACCCACCGCCATCAGAAAATCCGCCGCCTGATGCACGAATGTATGCTCATACCCGATCTGCAATCCGGGCACCCACCAGTGGCTCATATACGGATGGTCACTGTCTGTAATGTGGATGCTCTTCCACCCGCGCATCTTGCCTTCATCGCTGTAATCGAAGTACTCCAGGCGATGCAGATCGTGCAGATCCCACTTGATGGAACCCTTCTCGCCATTGATCTCGAACGTGTACAGCGCCTTGTGACCGCGCGCGTAACGCGTAGCCTCGAAAGTGGCCAGTGAACCGTTCGAGAAGCGCGCCAGAAAGAGACTCGCATCGTCGATACTGACCGGCTCTTCTTTGCCTGTGAGCGTGTGTTTGCGGGCCTTGATGAAGGTCTCGGTCATCGCCGTGACCTCATCGATCTGTCCGTTCAGCCACATCGCCGTGTCGATATTGTGGGCCAGCAGATCCCCGGTCACGCCGCTTCCCGAAACACTCGCATCTAGGCGCCAGAAGCCCGTACCGCCCTGCGGCAAATCGGCCGAGATTGTCCAGTCCTGCAGAAACACCGTCCGGTAATGGAATATCCGGCCCAGCCGCCCTTCATCGATCAGTTGCTTCGCCAGGGTCACAGCCGGAACGCGCCGGTAGTTGTACCAGACCATGTTCGGCACGCCTGCCGCTTCCACCGCCTGCGTCATGGCTTCCGACTCCGCCGGAGTGCGGCCCAGCGGCTTCTCGCACATCACCATCTTGCCGGCGTTCGCCGCCGCAATGGCAATCTCCTGGTGTGTATCGTTCGGGCTTGCGATGTCGATGAGATCGATATCGTTCCGCTCCACCACCTTGCGCCAGTCCGTCTCGATGGACTCATAACCCCACTGATCCCCAAAGCCCTTGGCCTTCTCAGCATTGCGCGCGCACACTGTTTTCAGCACCGGCTCATAGGGAAGATCGAAAAAATTCGGAGCCGTCCGAAACGCATTCGAGTGGGTACGGCCCATAAAGCCGTACCCGATCATTCCGATATTCAGTTTCTTCTTCATGTGCCGCGGTTAGTCCCAACCGTGCGCATCGCGCACCGCAATCATGGTTCGCAGAATGTCGTTCCATGTCTGCTGCTTCATCATCACTTCATTGGGGAACATGCAGCCATCCCAGCAGATATGTTCGAAAGCTTTGGTGGGCGCGCCCTTCTCATCCCGCATCCACGCGCCCGCATCGCGAACGATATCCAGCTTGCCGTTGATATCCGTCGCCAGGCAGTGCCTTCCGGTCTTGTCGTGTGAGCCTGACCCCTTCACCGTGCCGTCATTCTGCGCGATATGGAAATCGAACGTCCACGGCCGCAGTGCGTTGGCCATCTTCTTGTATGCCTCGGCCAGTGCGTTGCCGTCTTGCCATTCGAAGTTCTCCGGCAGCAGCCGGTCTTCCGGAGCGTTGAAGCCCATCGTGAACAGCATCGTATGCGCCATATCGGCCTGGAATCCGACAGTGTTCGGCATACCTACGATTTCCAGCAGTTCCACATTACGCCGCCAACTCTGCATGCCGCCCCAGCAAATCTCGCCTTCCGCAGCCAGACGTTCGCCAAAACCCTCGGCGATTCTGCCCGCTTCACGGAACGTTCCCGCGATCTTTTTGGTATTGCCGTCCGGGTCTTTCGCCCAGTCCTCAACACCGGCCGCCGAATCGATCCGGATCACGCCATACCGGCGAATTCCCAGCGCTTTGAGCTTCTGCCCGATCGCGCAGGCCTTCCGCACCTGAGTGAGAAAGCGCCCCACCTCTTCCGCATCGCCCATCGCCGACCCGCCACCCGCCGGCGGCCACACCGGCGCCACCAACGAACCGGCCAGCAGGTTCTTCGCCGCCAGTTTTTCAGCCAGTTGCTTCAGGTCGTCGTCAGTAGAATCGATGTCGGTATGAGGCAGCGAAAGAAACAGATCCACGCCGTCGAACTTCGTGCCATCCACCTCCGCCGCGGCGGTCATATTCAGCATCGTGTCCAGGTCGATAGGCGGTTCCGAATCCGGACCTTTGCCCACCAGTCCAGGCCACATGGCGTTGTGCAGGGCCGGGTGTGTATGAGTGCTCATAGAAAGTAGTTGAAACGTCTCAAGCTCAAGTGAAGTTATATCACCTAACTATGATTGTCAAACCACATAGTGAGCATGTGTAATAGCATCTGCACCCATGCTGCAAACCCTTTTCCACCGGCGCCGTGCGTTCGAGATCGAAAACGAGTACATCCGTGTCACCGTCCTCGCGGAGGGTGGGCACATCGCGGAAATTCTCGACAAAGCAACGGGTGTGAATCCCCTCTGGCTGCCGCCCTGG
>JAUZEU010000692.1 GCA_030838885.1 Bryobacterales bacterium
GAGAGCGGCGGCCTGCCGAAACGTCAGGCAAATGCCCTCGCCCGTAATGGCGTCAACGGAGCCGGAAGCATCGCCGATCAGCGCAACATTGCCCCTGGCCACGTTGCAAAGCCGCACCATGGAGGTGGTGGCGCCGCGCTCCCGGCTTGAAGCGGGAGTGTCGTCGAAGCGTGCGCGCAATGCAGGGAAATGCCGGTTCAGGGCTTCGTTCAGCCGCAGATGAGGGTCACGGGAGATCAGGGCGGCACAGACTTCATTCGCACTGGTAGGCGTGATGTAGATCTGGCATCCGTCAGCCCAGTGGATCTCCATGGAGTCGGTCCACGGCGCCATGCTGAAGTGCTGGCGGTACGCGAAGCGGCGGGAGTTGTGACGGTAGCGGTCCAGTCCGGCCCAGCGGCGCACGCGGGAGCCGGAGCCGTCTGCCCCTACAATCCAGCGGGCCTTAATTTGGTCCAGGCTGGCCACCGGGGTGTCCCAGCGCAGATCGACGCCGGCAAGTTCCGCAGCCCGGACTAGTAAATCATGGAGAACGGTGCGACGGAGACCGAGGCCCTGGCCTTGAGGGAAATCCGCTTGTACGGTGCGGCTTTGGCTGAAGAAACGGACACCACGGAAAGGGTAGCCGCAGCAATCCGGTATGTGGAGACCGATTCGCGCCGCGGCTTCGCGGGAATCGGGCAACAGGCCTTCACCGCAGGCTTTGTCGATGGGCGGATGATTACCATCTGCAACGATCACACGAAGCCCCTTGCGGCTGGCTGCGAGTGCCGCTGAGAGCCCCGCAGGACCGCCCCCAATGACAAGGACATCGGTGTCGAGGGAAGTCATGCCGGTTGGATGCGGCGGACCGGGCAGACGCATTACCTCAATTATGCGCGCCGCGCTGTCCGCCGATGCATCCAAAATCCAGCCGGTGTTATGAAACAGATTTTCGAGAAACGTACGCGAATCCCCGCACCTGCCTCGGCCGTCTTCGCGTGGCATGAGAGTCCGGAGGCGTTGCGCCGGTTGATTCCGCCGCATGATCCGGTGAAAGTGGTGAGCGCCACGGGTGGCATCCGGGACGGAGCGCGGGTGGTGCTTGCGATTGGTTATTGGCCGTGTCAGATGCACTGGGTGGCGCTGCACAAAGGCTATATTGCTGGCATCCAGTTCACCGATGTTCAGGAACGCGGCCCGTTCAAGTCATGGGAACACACGCACCGAGTGCTGCCGGATGGTTCGGACGCGTGCTTTCTGGTGGACCACGTGGAGTATGAGCTGCCGTTTGGAATCCTGGGCCGCGTGCTTGGCTCGCCTCTGGTGAGGCGGAAGCTCAGGCGCATGTTTGCCTGGCGGCATCAGACAACTCTGGTGGCTTTCGCCGAAGTCTCGCCCTTATAAGGCATTAAACAGTTTATTGTTCTTAAACTCACCATTCTTGTGGGATCATTTGAGGGCAAGGAGTCTGAGGGCTGCAAAACGTTCTTTATCGCAAGTTATATTCCGGCGCCAATTACCGCCTGCGTTCGATAGGGGGCGGCAGGCTTGCGCACCATTGCCGGCCTACTCAGATCATGTTGATGCTGACGGAACGCTGTAATGCCCGATGCGTGCACTGCGACATCTGGAAAAACAAAGGCGGGGAAGATTCACCCGGCTTCGCCGGATGGTCGGGCGTTCTGCGCGATTTACGCGCGTGGCTCGGTCCTGTCAGTCTCGTTTTTACAGGCGGCGAAGCCCTTCTGCGGCCATTTACGCCCAGCCTCGCTGCTTACTCTTCTTCGCTCGGATTCCGGCTGGAAGTGCTGACTCACGGGTACTGGGAGGACCAGTCGCGAATTGAGCAACTGGCGCTGTCCGGAGTGGCGCAAGTCACATTATCAGTGGACGGCACGGGCGAGACACATTCGAAGATTCGCGGTCGCCAGGACTTTTTTGAAAAAACCAACCGCTCCATCGAGACTCTGGTTCGTATGCGGACGCAGCACCGCCTGGCATTCCGGATCCGCCTCAAGACCGTGATCATGGAACATAATCTGGATAACCTTTCGGAGGTGGCCAGATATGCGAGCCGGCCTGGAATGGACGTCTTTTACCAGCCGATCGAACAGAATTACAACACCCCGCAGGACGAAAACTGGTTTTTAAAGAGCGATAACTGGCCTCGCGACCCGGAGAAGGCTGTTCAGGCGGTGGAACAACTGGTCAGACTGAAGGCCAGCGGGCTGCACATCGCAAATACGACGGTCCAGCTGGAAGCGATGATTCGTTATTTTCGGGCGCCCGGAGCGCTTCGGATGGTGACCCAGGGCCATGTGGCGCATCTCAGAAACCCGCTGTGTTCTTCCATGACTATGCTTCAACTGCAAAGCAATGGTGATGTGACAACCTGCAGCCAGCGCGCTCCGGTCGGCAACGTAAAGGATAAGCCCATCCGGCAAATCTGGGAAAGCCGTCCCGCTCACTGGGATATGGGCTGCTGTCTCGATGGCGCTTGCGAATACACCGATTCCGGAGCCGATCTGAACCGGCTTGAAGGTGTCTTGCCAATCCTGCAGAACCGTCCGGCCGCAAGCCGCGAACCCCATGAAATGACCGTCGCCTGATGGCCGGCACAGTGCTGTCTTTATTCGGCTCCAACCCACAGCGGATCGGCGGGATCGAATCATTCGCGCGGGAGCTGTCTGAGCAGCTGAACAATGCAGGTTGGCAGAGTGTGTTGTGCTTTCTTTCAGAACCGTCCGACCTGGTACGCCGTTTTCTGTCGGGACCAAATGTAGCGATAGAAACTTTGCCGGAGGCCAGCCTGATCGGCTGGAAGGTTCTCAGGCAAACATCGCAACTGATGGTGAAGCACCGCCCAGGCATCGTGCATACCCACTTCACCGGACATCTGAGTTTCCGCCCCTGGCTGGGGCGCCTGCATTCGGTGCGGGCCCAATTCTTTACCGACCATCTTTCGCGCTGCGAAGGCCATGTGGTGAGGCGTGCGCCTTTATTCAAAAGAGTGTTGAGCAGGTTCCTGAACGAGCCCCTCACAAATGTGGTTGCGGTGAGCAACTACAATGCGCGGGTCTGTGCCGCTGCCGGCCTGGTGGCGAGCAACCGCGTGAAGCGGATCTATAACGGTGTCGATCCCCGGCGAAATGCCGGAGACGCGAAAACGTTCCGGCAAACCTTCGGAATACCGGAAGACCGTTCGATCGTGCTGCAGGTGAGCTGGATGATTCCCCAAAAAGGTATTGAAGATCTGCTGCAGGCGGCTCGCCTGGTGCTTGCCCGGAACTCGCGCGTGCAGTTTGTCATGGTGGGAGAGGGCGCGAGCCGGGGTGCGTTTATGGAAGCGACGCAACAGGCCGGCATTGCGGACCATTTCACATGGACCGGCCTGATGGACGATCCTATCGTCGGCGGAGCCTATGCAGCGGCGACCGTAGTCTGCCAGCTTTCCCGCTGGGAGGAAGCTTTCGGCTGGACCAACACGGAAGCCATGGCGTGCGGCAGACCCCTGGTTGCCACTCGTGTGGGCGGAGTTCCGGAGATTGTGGAGAACGGAGTCTCCGGCTTTTTGGTGGGCAGCAGGCGGCCGGAGGAAGCAGCGGCGAGAATTCTGCAGTTGCTGGCAGATCCGGCGCTTTGTGAGCGGCTGGCAGAGGTCGGGCGCCTGGTGGTGGCAGACCGGTTCCATTTGCAGCGCAACGTGGGCGAGTTGGTCCGGCTGTACGGGATCCCGAACTCGAATTAAGAGTGTGAAATAATCGCGGCCATGATAGTGCGATGCTGTCGTGTTCTGCCGGCTTTAACTGCTCTGGGTATTCTTGCCACGGGTGCCGCCCACGGCCAGATCGCCGACTATCCAGCCGATAGTGTGGCAGGTATTCCGGTCAACTACACGGAAGCACTCGCAGGCAGCTATAAGCTTCCCGATCCTCTGGTTCTTCTGAACGGCCAGCCAGTGAAGGACGCCAAAACCTGGACGGGAAAGCGGCGGCCGGAGATCGTGCGTTTGTTTGAAGAAAATGAGTACGGACGCGCACCAGGCCGCCCCGCTGAGATGAGCTTCGACGTGTTCGATAAGGGTACACCGGCTTATGACGGGAAGGCGATCCGGCGGCAGGTGACCATCTATTTCTCAAAAGGTAAGGCCGGACCGAAAGTGGATCTGCTGCTCTACTTGCCCGCCGACGCCGGCAGGCCTGTACCTGTACTCCTGAATGCCAGCTTTTCCGCCAACTCCAATGTGGTGGATGATCCTGGGGTCAAGCCAGGTGAGGTTTGGGGACGCGATAAGAAGAAGGTTCCCGCGACTCAGGGCAGGGTATTCGGCAAGCTGGACATACCCTCCTTCCTGAAAGAAGGGTTCGGTGTCGCAACAGTTTATTACGGCGATATCGATCCGGATTTCGAGGGCGGCGTTCCTCTCGGTGTGCGGGCGCTTTATTTGAAGCCGGGGCAGGACAAGCCGGGTCCGGACGAGTGGGGCGGAGTGAGTGCCTGGGCCTGGGGGCTAAGCCGCGCGCTTGACTACCTGGAAACGGATAAGGGAGTTGACGCTAAAAAAGTGGCAGTCACGGGCGTCTCGCGGCTGGGCAAGACCGTGATGTGGGCGGGCGCGCACGACACGCGTTTCGCGATGGTAATCGCGAGTTGTTCCGGGGAAGGCGGAGCAGCACTGAGCCGCCGGAATTATGGCGAGACGATTGCGCACCTGGTGGCGCCGGGTCGTTATCCTTATCAGTTCGCCGGGAATTATGCGAAGTATTCCGGGCACGCCGATGACATGCCCGTGGATGCGAATTTGCTGGTTGCCCTGATCGCGCCGCGACCGTTGCTTCTGCAGACCGGGAATACCGACAAATGGTCCGATCCGAAAGGCGAGTTTCTGGCGGCGGTGTCGGCGGAACCGGTCTATCGTCTTTTCGGCAAGCAAGGGCTGGGGACGGATCAGATGCCATTGGCCGGACAGCCGATTCTGCACGATATCGGGTATCTGATGCATGCGGGCGGGCATGGCATGGTGCCATCCGATTGGGATGTCTATCGGCAATTCATGAAGATGCATCTGGCAAAGTAGGGCATGCGGCTGATTTTCATCGGCATGGCGCTCTGTGGAGCTTTGGTGGCAGATTCCGGCTTCGATGAAGGGCAGGCGACGCGTTTCGCCCGGCTTGCGCTTGATTGCGTTCACCAGGAGTATCCGAATAAGATCGCGCATTCCATGGAGTCGGATGCCGATGTAAAGCCGCCGAGAGAGCTGACACCCGCGTTTTACGGCTGCTATGACTGGCACTCATCCGTACATGGGCACTGGCTGCTGGTGCGGTTGGCGCGTTTGTTTCCGCAGGCTTCTTTCGCTGCTGATGCGAGGCGCGCCGTGGGACAGAGTCTGACCGGGGAGCATATCGCGCAGGAAGTGAGGTATCTGAGCGCTGGTGGCCGGAGTTCGTTTGAGCGCCCGTACGGGCTCGCGTGGTTGCTCCAGTTAGTGGCTGAGACGGAAGAATGGGACGACTCCGACGCGCGGGGCTGGCGGGAGGCTCTGCGGCCACTGGAAGCGGCTGCGGTGGCGCGAATCGCGGGGTGGCTGCCAAAACTGGAGCATCCGATCCGGACCGGCGAACACAACAATACTGCGTTCGGGCTTGGTCTGATGCTGGATTATGCACGGATCACCGGGAACACGGATTTTGGGAAGCTGGTGACAGCGAGGGCACGCGATTATTATCTGCGGGATCGAAACTGTCCGTTGCCTTACGAGCCGTCGGGTGAAGATTTCCTTTCACCCTGTCTGGCGGAAGCGGATATGATGCGGCGTGTGCTGCCCGCAGCGGAATTTGAGGCCTGGTATTCCCCATTTCTGCCTGCACTGGACCTGGAGCCTACTCACGTAGCGGATGTGACCGACGGAAAGCTGTACCATTTGGCGGGCCTGAACCTCAGCCGCGCGTGGATGATCGAGGGGATCCTTTCGAAACTGCCGGCTGGAAACCGCCAGCGCAAACAAATGGGGGCTCTGGCCGGGAGACTCCGGCAGACCGGGCTGGAGACTATCCGCGGTGAACACTACGAAGGCGGACACTGGCTGGGCAGTTTTGCGGTGTATCTCGTCAGCGGCCGCGGGCTGCAGTAAAGCGTCAGCACGCGGACTGTTCCGGGATGAAGTGGGAAAAGGCGCTCATCAGAGCTGCAAGAGCATAACTCTCTTCGCCGCGTTCGCAGGCGAGAAGTGCGTGTTCCACGAATTCGGCGAGTTGCCGGTGCCGCAGGCTTCGGCGGAAACGCTTCAGGCGATGGTGAACTTCGGCGAGGGTCTCGGCCGCTTCCACTACGTGTCCGGCGTGAAGTTCGTGTGCACTGTCAATCAGCGGAGTGAGATTGCTCTCGAAGGTGGGGAATGGTATCAGCAAAGCAAAAAGTTCCTGTCTGATGAACTTATCGGCCGGGATGAGAGGGGTTTGAGTTTTTTTGAAGGAAATTCCTCACGATGGCGAATGAGGGGTGGCCACTCACTCGCCGGCGGGAGGATATCAATTACTTAGGCTGGGCGACCAGACGCAGATACGGCTTCACCGACCTGAACCCGTCTGGATACTTCTCTTTCGCTTCTGCATCGCTGACTGCGGGAACGATAATCACGTCGTCGCCCGATTTCCAGTTCACCGGCGTAGCCACCTTGTGCTTTGCTGTGAGCTGCATCGAATCGAGCACGCGCAGCACTTCGTCGAAGTTCCGGCCCGTGGTCATGGGGTACATCAGCATCAGCTTGATCTTCTTGTCCGGCCCAATGATGAAAACGGTGCGCACGGTGGCGTTGTTGGCGGCAGTGCGGCCTTCTGACGTCTCGCCGGCATCGGCGGGCAGCATGTTGTAAAGTTTCGCGATCTTCAGGTCCGGATCGCCAATCATCGGATAGTTAACTTTATGGCCCTGCGTTTCCTCAATGTCAGCCGCCCACTTGCCGTGGTTGGTAACCGGGTCGACGCTGAGGCCGATAATCTTAGTGTTGCGCTTTTCAAACTCCGGCTGAAGACCGGCCATGTAACCGAGTTCGGTGGTGCAAACGGGTGTAAAGTCTTTCGGATGTGAGAAAAGGATGGCCCAGCCATCGCCAATCCACTCATGAAAGTGAATGGTGCCCTGCGTTGTTTCGGCGGTGAAGTCGGGCGCTTCGTCATTGATACGGAGTGACATAATACCCCGTATTCTACGCTAGTGAAAGAATTGGCTGGGACGCACGGATTCGAACCGCGATACGCAGATCCAGAGTCTGCAGTCTTACCGTTAGACGACGTCCCAGCAGGGCGGGAAAAACAAGGCGTGGTCAAGCGCCAATTACTAGTTTACAACCTTCTGCCGATTATTGCGAAGTCCAGTCCACCAAAGAAGCGATTCCTGAAGCTTTCCGGCAGTTCGGCAACCTCGGGAATGGATTCGACCGCAGGTGAGAGCCGGTGAACTTCAATGATTCCAAAACCCGCTTCTTCCATGTAAAACGTCAGCAGCTGATGCGGGACGGGGCGGGTGTGCGTGGGGTCGATATAAAAATGCGTCGCGAAGATGGCGAGGCATTCCGGATTCGGGGTTTCGATGGCCAGAACGCCGCCCTTCCGTAGTTTCGCCGCGCACAGGCGTACCATTTCGGGAAGCCGTTCGGGCGCAAGGTGTTCCACTACCTGGGAACTCATGATGCCGTCAAACTCTCCGTCCGGCTGTGCAGCCAGATAAGGGAAGAGATCTGCTATTTCAGCGTTCAGGCCCTTGTTGCGGCAAAGCGCGACGGATTCTTCCCCCAGATCGATGCCACGCGCAGTGACACCCGATTCGCACATCGTCTCCAGGAATTCGCCCCGCCCGCACCCGATATCCAGCACATTCGACAGGCCCGTGAAGAACGGCTTGTAGAATTCGGCGGCGCGGCGGACGTAGTCTTCTGAGCCGCGGAAGCGCTCCGCAAAACGTCCGTAGTCGAAATCGGGGGCGCTCATAGCTGAAGGCTGGGCGAGTGCGGCGGGGGCCGCTACAGGCGCCAATGAAGCGGCGCGCTGCCGGACGATGCGAAGCTCGTTGTGAATTAAACGTTCGTAGTCGACCCGGATTTTCTCGAGGTCGGCCCAGAGACGCTTTTGAATATCCAGGGTAGAGCGGTCGAGTTCTGCCAGATATTCCGCGTGTTGACCCCTGACCGTATCGCGGAAGCTGGATTCCATCAATCCGACCCGATGCTGAAAGGCGCCCTGCATATCGGCCGCGTTGCGAAGGAACTGGATTTCATTCACGGCGACCTTGCGCTCCCAATCGGCGCGCCACTCGATCCAGTGTTTGCGAATGTCTTTGAGCTCGATGGTCTGCTCCGCCAGGCCACGCATATCGGCGCGCGCGGCAGCCAGTTGCTCGTTCGTTTGCGCCGCCAGCGAAACCAGGATGCGGTTGTGTTCATTCAACGCTTGCATGACGGCTTCAATGGCGGAAACGGTCTCGCGGTTAAACGTCACCTGGTCACGCACGAACCACTGCAGGCTGCGTGCAATGCTCTTCTTCACGCCCTGGATCAGCTTATTGACCAGACCACCGGCCCGGGGATTTACGCTTCCGATAGCGGCGATTTTCGCCTGGGCGGCATCGCGCGCATGGACAAGAGGAAGCAGGTCGGCAACGGCGATGCGGATACCAGGGTGCTGAGGATCGGCTGCAGCCTCTCCGTCTGAAGAAGGTTCGGGGTAACGCGACCGAACGCGATCGCGCACAGTCTGGATGATAGCTGTCAGTTCCGCAATTTTGTCGCTGTCACCTGGCAAACTGTCATTTGCCACGGCTGTTTTTCTTCTCCCAGCGCGCTACCATACGCGAACCAAGTCCGCCGCGCGGAACGAAATCTCCCGTAACGGTGATTCGCTTCGGTTTGCAGGCTTTCACGATATCGCGCAGGAAGCAGTTGACCACGTTCTCCTGAAAAATGCCGAGATTCCGGTAAGCAACCGTGTACATCTTGAACGACTTCAGTTCGAGGCACAGCTTGTCGGGAACATAATTGACGGTGATCACACCGAAGTCCGGCAGACCGGTTTTCGGGCAGATGGAGGTAAACTCCGGCACGTCGATTTCAATTTCGTAGTCGGGAAACTGATTGGGCCAGGTTTCGATCCCGGGTAACTCCGCATCAATGCCTGCGGCTGCGTGTTCGTCTGTATATTCGCGTTTCATTTGCTTCCATCCACCAGTTCGCGCGACAGCAATTCCAGAAACAGGCCCACGTCCGTCACCACGCCAACTGCCTGCCCGGTTCCGCGATCGCTTACCTTGGTGGCTACGGCGGGGTTGATATCCACGCAAACGATTTTGACCCAACTGGGCAGCATATTGCCTGTCGCGATGGAATGGAGCATGGAGCCGAGGCAGATCACCAGACCGGCGGGTTTCAGCAGGGCAGCATAAGCGTCCTGCGCGGCGTTCATGTCGGTAATTGTTTCGGGTAACGGGCCGTCGTCACGAAGGCTGCCCGCAAGGACAAAAGGCACGTCGTTCCTCACGCATTCATACATCACGCCCGACTTGAGACGCCCGCTTTCCACCGCGCCCCTGATGCCGCCGGCATGATTGATGGCGTTGATAGCGCGCATGTGATTGCGATGACCGTGCTCCGCCTGGCGACCGTCTTCGAGGCGCACTCCTAATGAGGTACCGAGAAGGGCGGCTTCGATGTCGTGAACGCCCAAAGCGTTTCCGCTCAGAACCGCATTGACCCATTGATTCCGAATCAACTTCGACAGGCCGGCGACGCCTCCGGTATGGACCACCACCGGACCCGCCACCGCAACAATTGTCTTACCCTGCTCTTTCGCCGCGCGTGCCAATGCCGCAGTCTGCCGCACTGCAGTTTCCACCTGGCGTTCCGACGAGATCTCGTTCGACATGAACGCGAAGGCCAACCGGTCACGTTCCTTCGATTCGGGCGTCACACGCAGGCCGTGCATCCCGGTGACGACCATGTCTCCGGCTTTCAGATCACGCAGGCGGCGGCACCAGGCTCCGGGCTTCGCACCCTCGGTCCTCACCACGATCATGGCGTCCATGCGCTGGTTCTGCACCTCTACCCATTCGCCACCAATGCGTACGAACGTATGGTGATTACTGGTGGAGTAAAAATCTTCCGGCGCGCATGTGTCCCGTTCCACGCGCTTCAGCGTAGCGTCCCCGCCGTCCACTGGCGAGCAGCCGAATGGCAGAATCTGGGCCAGCAGATGGTCCATCTGGTGCTTACCGGGGGCTTCCAAACGCAAACGCAGGTACGAGGGATCGCTGTTGGTACGGCCGATACGGAACTCTTCCACTTCAAAACGCCCGTTCGATTCGACCACCTTGTCGAAGATCTGCTCCATGACGTGGGAGTCGATCAGGTGGCCTTCGGCTTCGACAACTTCTTCAAAAGGCATGAATGTCTTAGTTTATCCGGCGGTCTTCTGTCTTGGCTCCTTATCGGGCGCGGGCTATCGAAAGATAGCGGAACGCCTCCCAATCCCGTCCCGTCAACAACTTTTAATGGGACCACATGGGTTGACAGCAGAAGCAAGGCTGGGAACCGTGCACGCCTACACGGACCATGTGAACCCCCAATGGGTGCGGCTTCTCGACTTGCTGGAACTGAACACGCAGTACACGCGCTGCGACGGCGTGGAACTTACAACTGCTGACGGCCGCACGATTCTCGATTTCCTTTCCGGATATTGCGTCCACAATGCCGGCCACAATCACCCGGTGATCATCGCGCAGTTGCAGGATGAACTCAGCCGTCGCGGTCCGGCGATGCTACAGAGCCATGTGCCCGAACTGGCGGGAGATCTCGCAAAGCGGCTCTGCGCGCTCGCTAACGGGTCTCGCGAGCACGGTCTAACAAAGGTTTTCTTCGCTTCTTCCGGCAGTGAAGGCGTGGAGAGCGCAATCAAATTTGCACGGGCCACAACCGCACGGGAAGGACTGCTCTACGCCGGCGGCGCGTTTCACGGGCTCACCTGCGGTGCGTTATCGATCATGGGGGATCCTTTCTGGCGCGAGAAGTTCGGCCCCATGCTCGCCGACACCGCAGCGGTTCCTTTTGGTGACCTGCATGCGCTCGAACAGCGCGTTGCCACGAAGCAGTACGCGGCTTTCATTGTGGAAGCAATGCAGTCGGAGTCCGGAATTCGTCTCCCACCTCCCGGCTACCTGCGCGGAGCCCAAAAGCTTTGCAGCCGCTACGGAACCCTGTTTGTGCTGGATGAGGTACAGACGGGCATGTTCCGAACAGGCCGTTTTCTGGCCGCACAGCACGAAGACGGCATTTCGCCCGACATGGTGGTGCTTGCCAAAGCGCTCAGTGGTGGTCTGATTCCCGTGAGTGCGCTGTTGATGACCGAGCCGGTTTATAACGCGGTATACAGTTCCCTGAAGCGTTCCATCATCCATACCTCGACGTTCAGCGAAAACGCCATGGCTATGCGCGCAGGGCTTGCCACGCTCGATGTTCTGGAGAGTGAAAACCTGGGTGAACGCGCCCTTGTCTCCGGTGCGGTTCTTCGCGACCGGCTTCGTGAAAAACTGGCCGGTTTTGAAATGGTCAAGGAGGTTCGGGGTCTGGGTATGCTGTCCGGCATCGAATTTCAGGCGCCGCGTTCCGTGCGGCGGCGGGTCGCGTTTGAAGCGTTCCGTCACATTCACGAGAGCATGTTTGGGCAGGTAATTGTAATGCGGCTGTTTCGCGATTACGGTATTCTGACGCAGATTTGCGGGAACAATTTCATGGTTTTGAAAGTTGCTCCGCCGCTCGTGGCGACGGAGGAGCACCTCGACAAATTCGTCACGGCAATCGCCGGTGTTACGGAACAAATGCACAGTTCCCCGTCATTCTGGGCCGAGCCGCTGGGGCTCGCCCGGCGGGTGATGAATATATGAGTGCTTTGGAAGCCGACGTACTCGTGGTCGGCGGCGGTCCCGCCGGACTCTCCGCGGCGCTGGCGGCGAGAAGGAAGGGTTTGCGTGTCATCGTGGCGGACGGCAATCGTCCTCCTGTCGACAAAGCGTGCGGCGAAGGTCTGATGCCGGATTCGCGGGAAGCTGCCGCCCGCATCGGTGTCACGATACCGGATTCCTGTGGCTACCCGTTCCGCGGTATTCGCTTCCTTGGCGAACGTCACTCCGTGAAAGCCGACTTTCCCGCAGGCAAAGGACTCGGACTCAGGCGCACTGCGCTGCACGAGATACTGGCAGGTGCAGCGGAGCAGGCAGGCGTGGACCTGCGCTGGGGCACACCTGTAACGAGCCTGGACACCATTCGTGCCCGCTGGATAATTGGAGCCGATGGTTCGGGTTCGCGCGTGCGTCACTGGGCTGGCCTGGACCAATACGTTCATAACTCCCGGCGCTTCGCTTACCGGCAGCACTTCGCCATCGCCCCGTGGACTGAATTTATGGAGATCTACTGGAGCAGAGGTTGTCAGATGTACATTACGCCTACGGGCGCGAATGAGATCTGCGCCGCGCTGATTTCCCGCGATCCGCACCTGCGTGTTGAACAGGCGCTGGAGCCGTTCTTTCCCGCGTTACATGCGCGTCTCCGCGGCGTGCCTCACTCAAGCCGCGAGCGGGGCGCCGTTACATCCATGCTGCGCCTCAAAAACGTGACTGCCGGAAAGGTTGCCCTCATAGGCGACGCCTCCGGATCGGTCGACGCCATCACCGGAGAGGGTATCTGCCTCACCTTCCGGCAGGCGTCCCTGCTTGCGGATGCCATCGCCGGTGGCGATCTTTCCACCTATAACGAGATTCATCCCCGCCTGGCGTTCAGGCCGAACCTCATGGCTCGCCTGATGCTGTTGATGGACCGCGGCCCTTTGATCCGGGAGGGTGCCATCGCCGGGCTTGCGAACATGCCTTTCCTATTTCGAAGCCTGCTTGCCGTTCATGTGGGTGCACTTGAGTAAATGACTAAATTTCTGATCGCCTTCGCCCTGGCGCTTCCCGTCTTTGCCGCCGAGCACACCCTTCAGCTAACCCCTGAAAATACGAAAATCGAATGGACCCTGAGCGACCCGATCCACACCGTCCATGGCTCTTTCAAACTGAAGCGCGGCTCCATCACGTTCGATTCCGATTCGGGTAAAGCAGCCGGTGAAATTGTTGTCGATGTCCAAAGCGGCGAGAGCGGGAGTGGGGTGCGGGACAGCCGCATGCATACGAAGGTGCTCGAATCCTCTAAGTATCCTGAAGCCGTTTTCACCCCGGACCGCATGGAAGGGAACTTGTCGATGCAGGGCACCTCGTCTTTAAAGCTGCACGGACGTCTTCAGATTCACGGGGCAGAGCATGAGATCACCACGAACATCGAAGTCGTCGCCTCTGGCGGCCAGATGAGTACCGCGATCACCTTCGGAATTCCCTACGTCGCCTGGGGTATGAAAGACCCGAGTAACTTTCTCCTCAAGGTAGGGAAAACTGTTCAGATGACCATTCGCACCACGGCAACGCCGCAGAGCTGAAATTACCTGCTACTCGAAGTCTCCGCCGCTGTCGTCGTCTGAGTCGCTGCCGGGGTCGTTGCCGGCTGTGTGGTTCGCCAGGAAATCCGCATCGATTTCCTTCCGTCCGGCGAAACCCTCATGCACGCCATGCCAGAATTCGATATCGTCCTCATCCATACGCCAGCAAATGTAAACCTCTTCGCCGCGGTACAGGGTAGGGAAGTCCACCAGGCCGATATCGAGATCTTTCACCTGAACGCCCAGTTCCTCAATCTTTTCGAGGGTGTTCTTCAGCGTGTGTGCATTTGCGTCCCGCTGCGCCTTCCAGGATTCCGCAGCGGCCGTATCGACGCTCATCCCGCCCCGCATCATGATGCGTTGCGAAAGGTTATGCAGATACGTCTCCGCCTCCTCATAGCGTCCCTTTGCCTGAACCGAGTCACGAAGCAACCGGCCGACTGTCGGCAATGATGCTTTCGCGTCAGCGAGCGTGAAGTGTCTTGGCATTATTCAGCGTGAATGTCGGACGAGTGATACAAGCAATCAGACCGGAACCGCTTCTTCAGTGTGAACGGGCGCGTAGTGGGAAGCCACGTACTTGTTCAAAATCGCAATGAACTCTGCCACAATCGCATCGCCGCGCAGCGTCATAGCGAGCTTGCCGTCGATATAAACCGGCGCCACAGGCTCCTCGAAAGTGCCCGGCAAAGAGATTCCGATATTCGCGTGCTTCGATTCGCCGGGGCCGTTCACGATACAGCCCATGACCGCGACTTTCATCGTTTCCACGCCATCGAACTGGCCCTTCCACAGGGGCATATTTTCGCGAAGATAATTCTGGATTTGGTCCGCCATGTCCTGGAAAAACGTGCTGGTGGTGCGTCCGCATCCGGGGCAGGCAGTTACCTGCGGTGAGAAACTCCGAATACCCAGCGACTGCAGAATCTGCTGGCTGACAATCACCTCTTCGGAACGGTCGCCATTGGGCAGCGGCGTCAACGAGGCCCGAATCGTATCGCCGATCCCCTCCTGCAGCAGTACGCTCAGGGCTGCCGTGGTGGCTACAATCCCTTTCGCTCCCAAGCCGGCCTCTGTGAGCCCCAGATGAAGCGCATAATCGCACTGCGCAGCCATCGAGCGGTAAGCATCGATCAGATCCTGCACACCGCTGACTTTCGCGCTGAGAATAATTCGGTCTTTGGGCAGCCCGTGCCGCTCGGCCGCCTCCGCGGAGAGCAGCGCGCTCGCAACAATGGCATCCAGCGTGACAGTCCGGGCATCTTTCGGTTCGGCCAGCCTGTTGTTCTCATCCATCATGCGAGTCAACAGCGAGCCATCGAGCGAGCCCCAGTTCACCCCGATGCGAACGGGTTTGCCGTACTCCACCGCTGCCTCGATCATCGTGCGGAAATTATCGTCATGCTTCTTGCCGATGTTCACGTTGCCAGGGTTGATCCGGTACTTGGCAAGCGCGCGGGCACAGGCAGGATACTTCTTCAGCAGCAAATGGCCGTTGTAATGGAAGTCACCTATAATCGGCACCGTCACGCCGAACATCCGCAGTGTGTCGACAATCTTCGGTACTGCTTCTGCCGCAGCCTCAGTGTTGACCGTCACACGGACCAGCTCAGACCCTGCCTTGGCCAGCGCCATCACCTGGTTCACGGTAGATGTCACATCAGCCGTATCCGTATTGGTCATCGACTGCACCACAATCGGATTCGAACCGCCAACCCTGACCCCGCCGATGTTGACCGCAACCGACTCGCGGCGCCTGATTTCTGCCATAACCCGCTATTTTACCAGTGGCTTTAGACGCCGGCCTCTACGGGATTGCGGAGAACACCTATTCCTTCGAGTTCCACCTCGACGATGTCGCCTGGCTTCATCTTCTTCGTGTTGCCCGGCGTACCCGTATAGAGAACGTCACCTGCGTGCAGGGTCACAAAACGGCTGATGAAACTGATGACCGTGGGAACGTCGAAGATCAGGTCGCTGGTGCGCTGCTCCTGCAGTACTTCACCGTTCACAAGCGTTCTGAGGCTCAGATCCCCATAATCCAGCCCGGTCACGATCCATGGGCCTAACGGACCAAAAGTGTCACAACCTTTCGCGCGCCACCACTGCCTGTCGGCGTTCGGGCCGCGCTGCCAGTTCCGGTCGCTGACGTCGTTGCCGCAGGTGGCCCCGAACACGGCGGCCGCCGCTTCTTCGGGCGAGGCATTCCGAACGGTTTTCCCGATAACGATAACCAGCTCTCCTTCGAAGTGTGTATCCTCCGCTTCAGGCGGGATCCGGATCGCGCCGCCCGGGCTCTGCAGGCATGTCACTGGTTTGTAGAAGATCTCCGGATTCGTGGGTGCGGGCCGCGTACCCAGATGACTCTTGTAATTCAGCCCGACCGCCAGAATCTTTTCCGGCTCACAGGGCCAGAGCAACTGAACGTCGCCCACGGGGAACTGGCGCCCGGTTGGCTCCTTCGCGCCGAACAGCCCGCCGCTAAATTCCTCGACGACGCCGCTGTTGATACTGCCGTAACTGGTCTTGCCGCTGTGCTCAAACCGCGTGTAGAGGGCCATGTGTTCTCTACAGAATATCTCCCCCTACCCGTTGCGGGCGAAGGGCGCTCGCTGCTGCGTTACAATGCTGGGTGGCCGGTCGCTTTTGCAAACTTCTGACCGGACATTGGAATCTCAGATGGACAAACCAGCGCAAAACATACAAGACAGCTTTCTCAATAATGCGCGCAAAGAAAAGGGTGTAATCACCATTTACCTCCTTAGTGGCGTCAAGTTATCGGGCCGGATCAAGAGTTTCGATAAGTACGCCATGGTGCTCGAGACGAATAATCAGGAGCAGTTAATTTTCAAGCACGCTATCTCGACCGTCGTGACCTCGCGACCGGCACATCACGCCCCGGCGCACTCAAACCATCAGACCGCTTCGCCAGTATCGGCTCCAACCCCGCCGGTTGGCATGGCTTCACAGGCCACAGAGGGATAGCGCACGATCTCCCTTCAGAATTCCGGAGAAAAGGCAATTCTCGCCGGATTTGAGCGCCGCCGTGGCGCGGCATCGTCTGCGGCCTCAGAATCGTTTCGGGAACTTGCCGAACTCGCGGCCAGCGCTGGTGCGCAGATCGTGGGCGAGACTTTCCAGGTCCGCCCGACCGCTGATGCTGCCACGCTGCTCGGGGAGGGCAAGGTTCAGGAGTTGAAGGAACTTGCCGAAGCCACTGAAGCGGACGTGCTGATTGTCGACAACGACCTGAGCCCTACCCAGCAGCGCAATCTGGAAGCGGCCGTAGGCATCAAAGTCATCGACCGCACACAGTTGATCCTCGACATTTTCGCCCGCCGTGCCCGCACTTCTGAGGGTCGCCTGCAGGTGGAACTTGCGCAGCTCAAATACCTTCTGCCACGGCTTTCCGGGCAGGGAATTAAGCTCTCCCGGCAGGGTGGTGGTATCGGTACGCTGGGGCCTGGCGAAACCAAGCTCGAGACGGATCGCCGCCGCATTGCCACCAGAATCAAGAAACTCGAGAACGACCTGGAGCGCGTCCGCACCGGTCGTTCTCTGCACCGGCACAAACGGGATGCTCTGCCGATACCGACCGTCTCCCTGGCTGGTTACACGAACGCGGGAAAGTCGACACTTTTTAACCGTCTTACCTCGGCGGGAGTTCTTGCCGACGCTCGCATGTTCGCCACCCTTGACCCGACCGTTCGTGCCATCACGCTGCCCTCCCGCCGGCGTATTTTGCTCAGTGACACAGTCGGTTTTGTCCGAAACCTGCCCACCACCCTGATCGAAGCCTTCCGGGCGACTCTCGAAGAGGTCGCGGAGGCCGCTTTGATCCTGCATGTGGTGGATATCTCCGCTGAGAACGCAGGCACCCATGCCATTGAGGTTTTCCGGGTGCTGAACGAGATCGGGGCATCCTCTACGCCACAGATCCTCGTGCTGAACAAGTGCGACCGAATGGAGTCGGAGGAACGGGATTCCGCGGTTCTCGGTGCACGATTGCTAGCCGACGCAAGACAGGCCATGGTGGCGCCAGCCGTTCTGGTCAGCGGCCTGACGGGCGAGGGTCTCAGCCGTCTTTTCGACGAGATCGATGCGGTGGTTCCCTTCGACGCGGTTGAAAGGGTCCGGTTCCGGATTCCGATGCGTGACGGCGCCTCCATAGCTCTGCTGCATGAGTGTGGCAGAGTTTGCAAGGAGGACTATCATGGGAACGTATGCGAGATCGAGGTCGAAGCGCCGGAATCGCTGCGGCGGCGCCTGAAGCGCTACCTCACCAGGAATTCCACCGGGCCTGTGGAAAATTCTGTGCACAACTAGGCATTCGCGCTCGCAAAGCGTTGTCTCTCCAAGGTTTTTTCTGGATTGAACCGAAACGCAGCATGCCGCGTAAACTAGCTAGACTAAATGACTTAGCATGCCATGCGCGCAATTGCAAGGTGGACCGCCAACAGCTGCAGATTAAACCAGTTTTTTACTTGATTTCCACAGGTGACTGGCGTTGATGAACCTTCCCAACAGCCTGACAATCGTAAGGATTTTCTTCGTACCGGTACTGGTGGCCGTACTGGTCCAGGAAGGAATCATACTTGATTTTCACGGGATTGTCATCTCAAACGACGTCGTTGCCCTGATAATTTTTTGGCTGGCGGCAGCCACGGATCTTTTGGACGGATATCTCGCCCGCCGGTGGAAACAGGTCACCACAATTGGGACGCTGCTGGACCCGATTGCAGATAAGCTCCTGGTGTCTGCTGCCCTGATCGCACTGGTTCAGATGCATGTTGTGCCCGGTTGGCTGGTGGTTCTTCTTATCGGGCGTGAATTCGTCGTGTCAGGGTTGCGCAGCATCGCCGCTGCCGAGGGTTATACCATCCGTGCAAGTGAACTTGGCAAGACCAAGACTTTCTTCCAGGTTGTCGCCATTTCTCTGCTCATGATTGGAATTCACCATCCATGGGTGATGCGATGGGCGAATGCCTCGCTCTATTTGGTGGTGCTTTTCTCGGTTTGGTCCGCCATCGCCTATTTCGCAAAATTCTGGCGCAAGATCGACGTCGGCATCAAGCATCGTCGCCGGGCGGAATTGTTGAATGCCGAACGCCAGCGGCGGCGGGCTCTTTTGGCGGAAAGGCGCAGCGCACGCGCCGCATCCAACGCCGTGTCGGCTGATTAAAACGAATCACTCTTTTTAGCCGGTTAACACTGGTGGAATCGCCAAACCAGCAGTAAGTGACGGGCGATCCGTCTGGCCGCCGGTAACGCCGGATCAGGTCAGCCAGTGCGCTGAGTGATAGCCTTTCTTCCGCGGAGCCAGGCTGAGCGTGCAGACTTAAACTTTGGTTCCTTTTAACGCCCCTCGCACCGCCGAGTTCATCATGTTCTCGGCTAACGAATGAGTCGCGTCGTTCAGGACGTCGATTTGCTTCCGGATGAGTTCATGATCGTCCGAATGATAGACCAGCTGCAGCCGATTGACAGCGTCGGTTATCCTGGCGCGTTCCTCATCGCTCAGATCCAGCCATGCGGCGTCGCGCTTCGCCTTATCCGTTGCCGCCAGAATGCCATCAGCATCCACGCGCGCTCCGGCCACCTGCGCTGCCTTGTAATCCTCTTCGGCATGGTCGATAGAAGCCTCAATCATGGCCTCCACCTGCTCATCCGTCAGGCCATACGACGGCTTCACATCCATCGACTGCTCTTTGCCTGTCCGTGCATCGCGTGCCGTCACATTCAGGATTCCGTTGGCGTCGATCAGGAACCGCACTTCGATACGTGCAAAGCCTGCCGGCATGGGGGCGATGCCTTTGAGGTCGAAGCGCGCCAGGCTACGACAATCCTTCGCCAGTTCGCGCTCACCCTGCACCACGTGAATCAGCACGTTCGTCTGGCCATCCACGCCGGTCGTGAAAGTCTCGCCCGCACTGGCCGGGATGGTCGAATTACGATGGATGATCTTCGAAACAAGCCCGCCATACATCTCAATTCCAAGTGACAGCGGCGTTACGTCCAGCAACAACTGATTCTCCACGGTGCCGGACAGAATGCCTGCCTGTACCGCAGCGCCGAGTGCTACCACTTCATCCGGGTTCAACTCCGTATGGGGCTTGGCGCGGAAGAGAACTTCCACTGCGCTGCGCACCATCGGAATGCGCGTGGAACCGCCCACCAGCACCACTTCATCGATCTGCTCCGGCGTAACGTTCGCGTCGCGCATGCAATCGCGGCACGGCCCCAGAGTGCGATCCACAATATCTTTGATCAGGCCTTCCAAAAGCTCGCGAGTGATCTCGCGCTTATAGTACCGTCCGTGCCAGTCGAATTCAATCAACGCCACGGGTGCAAATGACAGCGCTTCCTTCGCACGGATCACATCGCGGCGCAGCGTCTGTACCGCCTCGCCGATGTGCGAAAGATCTTCGCCCCACTCCGACCGCACGTCTTCAAGTGCGATCTGCAGCAGACGGTTGTCGATATCGTCCCCACCCAGATGTGTGTCGCCGTTCGTGGCAAGCACTTCGAAGATGCCATCGTGCAGCTTCAGAATGGAAATATCGAAGGTGCCGCCGCCCAGGTCATAGACCGCAATAATGCCTTCCTTCCGCTTGTCCAGACCATACGCCAGGGCCGCTGCAGTGGGTTCATTCACCAGCCGCAGAACATCGAGCCCGGCAATGCGCCCGGCATCGCGGGTGGCCTGCCTCTGCGCGTCATTGAAGTACGCCGGAACGGTGATAACTGCCTTCGACACCGCGCCGCCCAGGGCCGCCTCAGCATTCTTTTTGA
>JAUZEU010000698.1 GCA_030838885.1 Bryobacterales bacterium
TCCATCGCGAAACTCCTTTTCGTGTGCTTGGCGGCTCACGTATCGGAGTTTCCCCGATGGACTCCTGCAAATGTCAAACTCTTGCTGCCTCCCCGGCAGAGCCGGGGGATCTCCCCTGTTGGTTTAGTGCCGCAGTTATTACTTATAGCTTCTGTATGGACGGCTTAACCGGAAGTGGTACGCTCATCCGTGTACCGGATCAGGATCGACAAATTGGCTTCAGGGTAAGCGTCGAACTCATCTCCGCCAATCCGTTTCTGCACCACTTGTCCGCCTTGCTGCGAACCAAATGCGATTGCCCGATGCAACGGTGTTCTCGGGTACTCATTCAGTCGACAGCACTCAGGATCACGATCGCCCCTGACTCAGGAACTCCATAGTCCTTTGCCAGGATGCATTTCGAGCTTATCGGGTCTTATTTGACGCACGAGCGACCAACTCGTCCAGTCTCGAAAGCAAAAGCTTCAGAATGGGAGACTGGTTCGACTTCTTGTACCCGAGGACCAGATCGATAGTCGGCGTAGCTCCCTTGAGAGGGCGACTCGTTACGGACCGAGGGAGAAAGTTCTGTGCGTAAGCAGGTAACAGCCCTACGCCGCGCGTTGATGCAATTAAGGACATTCCCATGGCGAGGTGGTCCGCCTCGTGAGCTGGGCTGATATTGATTCCGGACTGCTTCAGGTAATTATCGATGACCACACGCAGCACTGGAGCCGTGTCCGACACGGTCACGAATGTTTCACCCGCCAGATCTCCCGGACGGATGGCTTTGAACGCAGCCAGACGGTGGTCGCGAGGCAAGACCGCCACCAGGGGCTCTTTGACGAGAAGATGGAATACTAAGTCCGGCACCTCTTGTTCCCGTCGAAGAAAAGCTGCATCGACGGTTCCCTTCACAAGGGCACTCGCGAGCTGCGGCGAGTATTGACTCGAAATCATCACGTCGATGTTAGGGAGTTCGTCGTGCAGGATCTGCAAAGCTTCGGGCATCCACCTCAATTCGTGTCCGGTCAGAAAGCCCATCGCAAAGCATGGCTTGGCGGGATGAGCGACGCGGCGTGCACCTTCGGCTGCCGCTTCAACCTGCGAAAGCACTGAGCGGGCGTGATCGAGAAAGGCTCGACCCGCCGGTGTCAGTTCGATGCCGCGAGCGCTGCGCCTCAGCAGTTGGGCGCCGACCTCTACTTCAAGATCCCGAATCTGCCGGCTCAACGAAGGTTGTGACGTGTGCAGTTTTCGCGCTGCCGCCGTCAGGCTTTCTGCCTCGGCAACCGCGACGAAGTAGCGAAGATGTCGTAATTCCATTCCCACTCCCATGCTTGTGAGGCATCGATGCCAGCTTAACAAAGTATGCTGCGACCGCGCGACCGACACACCACTTCGGAATCTAACCAAGTGATCTGAGCTAACCCGGAGGCAGCTTCTGGCGAACGTTCAGTCATGCCTGACCTGCATGGGTTCCAGATCAAGGAGATAGCAGCTATGAGTTCACACGTTGTTTTAATTACCGGCGCGCTGACCGGCATCGGTCGCGCTGCCGCAATAATCTTTGCGCAGGAAGGGGCACACATTGTTGTGTCCGGGCGTCGGGACAAACAGGGACAAGAGCCTCGACCGGTCGGTGCCGGGTCCATAGAGCCAGAAACTCCGGGGGCGCGCGATGTTGGACAGTCGAAGAAGACCGGGTGCGGCAAGCTGTAGTCGTCTTCACTCTGGCGCCCACTGGTGCCCGAACAAGAGCCTGACTTCGGCTGCAGCGTTCCATTGTTTGGTGGCGAGTGGTTCTGTTATCAGGGCGAGCTTGACCCCGCTGGAGAGTTTGTGAATCGAGCGCCAGCCGAGCCGAGCGCCCGGTCCATACCAACGAGGGAGTCCATGGAATGGCGAAGGGAGTATCTGTTTACGAGCGGTTGACGAGGGGAAACCGAAAGCAGCGGAAGGATCTGCAGCGGCGGTTGTATTCGGATAATCCGGGACTGGATTTGGTTCATACAAACGCCGCCGGGATCGACATAGGAAGTGAAAGCCATTTCGTGGCCGTGGCTGCTGCGCGGGATGCGGAACCGGTGCGGGAGTTTGGAAGCTGGACAGCGGATCTGGAGCGTATGGCGTCGTGGTTGAAATCGTGCGGGATTGATACGGTGGCGATGCAATCCACCGGCGTTTACTGGTTTGCCGTTTATGACGTTCTCGAAAAGCACGGTTTAAAGGTCTTTCTGGTAAATGCGAGCCACACGACAAATCTTCCGGGGCGTAAGTCCGATGTTCAGGAAAGCCAGTGGCTGATGAAACTACACACCTATGGACTGTTGCGGAACTCCTTCCGGCCGCCGGAAGATATACGACCCATCCGGGCTGTATGGCGGCTGCGGGACCGGCACGTGCAGGACGCGGGGCGCAGCATTCAGCATATGCAGAAAGCGCTCACGTCGATGAACGTGCAACTGGCGAATGCCATCAGTGATATCGCCGGCTTATCGGGACAAACCATCATTCGCGCGATTCTGGCCGGTGAGCGAGACCCACGGAAATTAGCGCAGTTACGAGACTGCCGCATTCAGGCCAGCGAGGAAGAGGTGGCGCGAAGCCTGGAGGGGAACTGGCAGGAAGATCAGTTGTTTGAACTCCGGCAGGCCGTCGATGAATACGATTTCCGGCAAAAGCAGGTGGCGGAATGCGATGGCAAATTAAAGTCATATCTGGCAGTACTGCCATCCCGGACTGTGCCTCCCGCAGACGCCGGCAAGGTCCCGCCTTCTCTCGCCGTGGCAACCGGGAGAAGGAAGAAACGCGCGAAAACAGTGGGCGGCGGAAATGCCCCCCAGTCATTTGATCTTGCGGCGGAGTTGAAGCGTGTCACGGGAGTGGATGCGCTCCGCGTTGATGGCATAAATCTCATGACCCTGCAGACAGTGGTGGCAGAACTGGGTACGGACCTTGGGGCATGGTTTCCGACCGAGCAGCACTTTGCCTCGTGGCTGGGCTTGAGCCCCAAAAGGGATATCAGCGGCGGAAAGGTGATTCGGCACACTCGCGAGAAAAGCCGCAACCGAGTGTCAGGCGTCCTGCGAATGGCAGCCACATCGCTGTTGCGCAGCGATAGCTATCTCGGTGCGCGCTACAGGAATCTTCGTACAAGGCTGGGCTCACCCAAAGCCATCAAGGCGATGGCACGCTATCTGGCCTGTATCATCTATCGGCTATTCACCAAAGGCCAGGAGTGGGTTGATCGCGGAGCCGAGCAGTTCGAACAGAACCGCCAAACCCGCGACCTCGCCAAACTTCAGGCCCAGGCTACCTCCCGCGGGTACCGCCTCGTTCCTGTGACGGAATAAACTGGCCGAGACGAAGTTTCTCTTGAGCAGGGAGTGAGTTTCTGGAGAG
>JAUZEU010000719.1 GCA_030838885.1 Bryobacterales bacterium
GGAGCCCGGTTTGGCACGGTACCGTTCGGATCCGGCGAATCCGTACCTGCTTTGCGGCCCGGCTGAACTTCCAAAAACTGACTCCCGTGAGGAGGCTGGCGGAAAAGAAACGTGGGTTCCGGTAACATAGTAGACAGAGATGGCAAATATAGGCGAAGTGTTCGGTGCGGCCTCCGCGATCGTAAAGGGTATGGGCGTCACGATGAAGGAGATGATGTCTCCAACCGTGACGGAGAATTATCCTGACGAACCGCCAAAGTTGCAGGAGCGCTACCGCGGAGTTCACGTTCTGCAGCGCGACGAAAACGGGTTGGAGAAGTGTGTCGCGTGTTTCCTTTGCGCGGCCGCGTGCCCGGCCAACTGCATTTACATTGAAGCTGCGGAAAACACCGAAACGGTCCGGATCAGCGGCGGCGAGCGTTACGCGAAGGTTTACAACATCGACTACAACCGCTGCATTTTCTGCGGCTATTGCGTGGAAGCCTGCCCCACGGATGCGATTACGCACGGGCATGGTTTCGAAGTGGCCAGCTACAACACCTCCACGCTGATCAAGCGCAAGGAAGACATGCTGGCGCCTGTACCGCCCGGCGTTAGGCCCCCGGTCATTCAGGAAACAGCCGAAGCCTCAGGTCACTGAGCTTCATCTCATTCGTGTGTTTGCCGCCATCCGGGAACAGATCGACACCATCTTTCGGGAAGACCCGGCGGCAACCAGCGTTCTTGAAATTTTTCTTTGTTATCCAGGTTTTCACGCGATTCTTTTTCACCGGTTCTCGCACCGCCTGTATGAGGCCGGCGTGCCGATTCTGCCTCGTTTTCTCTCACAGATTTCCCGCTTTTTCACCGGTATTGAGATTCACCCTGGCGCGCGCATAGGCCGGAGGTTTTTCATCGATCACGGGATGGGGGTTGTGATTGGCGCCACCACCGAAATCGGCGATGACGTGCTGCTTTACCAGGGCGTCACACTGGGAGGCACCGGGAATGAGCAGGGTAAGCGGCACCCGACGCTGGGCAACAATGTCGTGGTCGGCACCGGGGCCAAGGTTCTGGGCGGCATCAGAATCGGGAACAACGTCAAGATCGGCGCGGGGTCCGTGGTGGTACATCCGGTACCGGACAACTCGACGGTGGTGGGTATTCCGGGTCGTGTAGTGCGTTTCCGGGCGCCACAGGGCGTACTGGAACACGGTATGCTGCCTGACCCTGAAGGCCAGGAAATTAATGAATTGAAGCAGCGGGTGGACGAACTGGAAAACCAGCTTCGGAAGCTCGTCCAACCCGACCCTGCCGAACGGTTACGCTAGTTGCGGCACCACAAACGGCTTGCGGTATTCACGTCTGAACAGGGCATTCGCCTCTTTGTCACCCGTGCAGGAATACGTCGCCGCATCGAAATTTACGGAGCGCCCCAGCTTGTAAGAGATATTCGCCAGATGGACCAGCGTGGTCGAAATAGCTCCTTCTTCAATCTCGGCTGTTAGCTCGCCGCGGCTGTGGCTGCGCATTGCGTTCAGGAAATTGGCAAAGTGGTCGCCGCCGTCCTTGCGGGCCGGCCCCGGCTCGGCTTCCTTGCCCAGGTACGAGTAGTATTTCGTATAGCCGTCAATGGCCAGATAGCCGTTCGAGCCGTAGAAGATATTGCCCACGGTATTGCTCTTCGTGCTGGGGTCGAATTCGTGGATGTCAGCCTCGTGGTTCGTCATCCAGTGCCGAACCTCGAACGTCATCATTTTCTTTTTGCCGCCATTATCGAACTCATAGGCGACTGCAAGCGTGTTCGGCGTATTCTGATCGTCGTCGAACATGAACTTGCCACCGATGGCGGACACCTTTGTCGGATACTTCACGCCCAAACCCCAGCGCGCGATATCCACTTCGTGAATCCCCTGGTTTCCCAGGTCGCCGTTGCCGTATTCCCAGTTCCAGTGCCAGTTGTAGTGGAAGCGATTTTTCGTGAAGGCGCGTTTTGGCGCGGGTCCTAACCAGAGATCGTAATCGACGCCTGCCGGCACGGGCTCTTCGGGCGCTTTCCCGATGGTGTTGCGCCACTTGTAGCAAAGTCCGCGCGCGTGATAGACGTCGCCGATCACGCCCTCCTTCATCTTCTGCACGGCTTCCTGGAGCGCGAGGTTCGAACGGCTCTGACTGCCCTGCTGCACGATGCGGTCGTACTTGCGGGCGGCGGCCACCACCTGCTTTGCTTCCCACATGTCGTGCGAGCACGGCTTCTCCACGTAGACGTCTTTCCCTGCCTGGCACGCCCAAATGGTCTGCATTGTGTGCTGGTGGTTCGGCGTCGCAATGGAAATCGCGTCAATGGACTTGTCTTCCAGTAGTTTCCGAAGATCTTTGTAGACGGCGGGTGCGCTGCCGCGCTTCTCCGTCACGAACTTACTGGCGGTCGCGAGCACGGAGTCGTCGATATCGCAGATTGCGACCAGATCTACTTTCGGCAGGGACGTGAAAGCCTGGAGATGGCTCTTGCCGCGGCCCCGCAACCCCACCGTCGCAATGCGGATTGTGTCGTTCGCGCCTGTTGTTGCCGCGCTGAGGGCGGTGGTGCCCAGGGCGGCCGCCGAGTTCATGAGAAAGTGTCGTCTGTCCATGTCCGTCTCTATAAATAATATGCCGTTTTTAGCGTATGAGGCAGGGGCGCTTGCTGTCGAACTTCCAGCCCGGAGTCAGGTACTGCATGGCAACGGCGTCGTCGCGCGCGCCCAAACCCATGCCCAGATAGAGTTGGTGAGCCTTCTCAATTTGCTCCATGTCAGGTTCAATGCCGAGACCAGGTTTGTCCGGAACTGTGAGCAATCCACCGGTGATTTGGAACGGCTCGCGGGTGAGCCGCTGCCCGTCCTGCCAGATCCAGTGCGTATCGATGGCCGTGATCCTGCCCGGTGCGGCCGCCGCGACGTGCGTGAACATGGCGAGTGAAATATCGAAGTGATTGTTGGAATGGGAGCCCCAGGTGAGACCCCATTCGTAACACATCTGCGCCACGCGCACGGAACCCTGCATGGTCCAGAAGTGCGGGTCGGCGAGCGGAATGTCCACGGACTGCAACTGGATGGCATGGCCCATTTCGCGCCAGTCTGTCGCGATCATGTTGGTGGCTGTAGGCAGGCCCGTGGCGCGCCGGAATTCAGCCATCACCTCGCGCCCGGAGTAGCCGTTCTCCGCGCCGCAGGGGTCTTCCGCGTAAGCAAGCACACCGTGTTGATCGCGGCAGAGCGCGATGGCCTCTTTCAGCGACCAGGCGCCGTTGGGGTCCAGCGTGATTCGGGCTTGAGGGAAGCGCTCCGCGAGCGCTGTGACTGCTTCGATCTCATCTTCGCCGCTCAGCACCCCGCCTTTCAGCTTGAAATCGTTGAAGCCGTAGCGGGCCTGGGTCGCTTCCGCGAGGCGGACAATGGCTTCGGGCGTGAGAGCTTCTTCATGCCGCAGCCGGAACCAGTCGTCCTGGGCATGGGGATCGCTCAGGTAGGGAAGGGTCGTCTTGCGGCGGTCGCCGACGTAGAACAGATACCCCAGCGCTTCCACCTGTTTGCGCTGCTGCCCCTGGCCCAGAAGCGCCGCGACCGGCACCTCCAGGAACTGCCCGAGCAGATCCAGCAGAGCGGCTTCGAGCGCGGTGATGGCGTGGATCGTGGTGCGAAGGTCGAAAGTCTGGTTGCCACGGCCGCCGGCGTCGCGATCTGCGAACTGTTGCCGGACGCTGTTCAGGATGTTGTTCCAGGCGCCTATGGATTGCCTGAGCACCAGCGGACGGGCGTCTTCCAGCGTTTGCCGGATACGCTCGCCACCCGGCACCTCACCCACTCCCGTACGGCCGGCCTTGTCTTTCAGGATGACGATGTTCCGCGTGAAGTAAGGGCCGTGCGCGCCGCTCAGGTTGAGCAGCATGCTGTCATGCCCTGCGACCGGGATGACCTGCATTTCAATGATGACGGGTGCTTTCAGAACGGGTTGACTCAAGCGCCAAGTTTATCAACGAGTATTCGATGCGATGACTTTGTACTCCAGCGAAACGATGCCGGTCTTTGGGTAAATCCTATGGGCGGTCAGGGTGAGTGTCAGCGGCTTCGGGATGCCTGGCAGCAGCGGTGTTCCGCCACCGAGCAAAACCGGAACGACGGCTACTTCGACTGTATCGACCAGGCCCGCTTCGGCCAGAGTGCGGAACAGCGCGCCGCCTCCGAACAACCAGATGTCTTTTTTCGACTCTGCCCGAAGCCGGGCGATGATTTCGTCCAGTGGTCCCGGGGAGATCGTTACATCCGGATAATCGGACTGGCGAAGACTTCCTGAGAAGACGATGGTTTGTACGCCTGGTATCATCGGGTCGCCTCTTTGCACCATTTCTTTATAGGTGCGGCGCCCCATGACAAGGGTGTCGAACTGGCTGAAGATCGCGCCGAAGTCGATGTCTGGATCCATGGGAATCCAGTCAATCTCACCGTTCGGACCGGCAATGAAACCATCCAGACTTGCCGCCACAAAGTACCGCACACGTCCCATTCGCGTCGTCCTCCTGTTATGAACCTATAGTGAGAGAATAGCGGGTTGAACCCATTCTCGCTTACCGGAAAAACCGCGCTGATCACGGGCGCCAGCCGCGGTATAGGACTCGCCATCGCTCGCGGGATGCACGCCGCGGGAGCCAAGGTCATCCTGGCCGCGCGATCGAAAGACAAACTGGAGGCGCTGGCTGCCGAGATGAATGGCAGGGCGATTGAACTCGACATGATGAGCTCGGATTCCATTCAGCGCGCAGCTGAGGAAGCGGGTGATGTCGACATCCTCGCGAACGTGGCGGGCACAAACGTCCGCAGGAAATTCGAAGACTACACGCCCGAGCAATATCACTACATCATGCAGACGAATCTGCATGGCCTTGCGGAATTGACCCAATTGGTGGGAAAGCACATGATTGCGCGCGGCAAGGGTGGGAAGATCGTCAATATCGGCAGCTTCACTACGTTCACAGGTTTGCCATATGTTTCCGTGTACGCGATGACGAAGGGTGCAGTGGGTCAACTGACGAAGGTGTTGGCGGCGGAATGGGCCGCGCACAACATCCAGGTGAATTGCATCGCTCCGGGTTTCATCCTCACGGATCTGAATCGTGCGATGTGGCAGGCCGAGGACCTCAATGCCTGGCGCAAGGGCATGCAGGCGAACGATCGCCTGGGCGCACCGGAAGATATCGCGCCCACGGCAGTGTTCCTGTCGGCACCAGGGTCGGATTACATCACAGGGCAGGTAATTGCCGTGGACGGGGGCGCGACCACTACGGCCAAGTGGCCGGTTCCACCCCCGGCTGCTTAAAACGGTTTAACGTGCGTGCCGGGCTCCTCATCCCGTTGACCGTGGTCGTTGCTTTGGCGCAACTGCCCGCGCCGCAGTCGACTCCGGCAGTGGAGTACACGTGCCCAATGGATCCCGATGTCCGGTCGAAGACCCCGGGCAAGTGTCCACGCTGCGGCATGGCACTGGAAGCCGGAATTCAGCAGCCACTGGATTACCGGCTGGTGTTTCGTAAAGAGCCGGCAAACGTGCCTGCGGGGCGGCCAGTCGAGCTACAGTTTGAACTGATCGACCCGCGCACGAAGAAGCGGGCGACTCATTTCGAAGTGGTGCATGAAAAGCTGTTTCATCTGTTTTTGGTGAGCGCGGATCTGGAGTATTTCGTCCACGATCACCCCACGCTTGGATCCGACGGTATCTTCCGTTTCCGCACTACGCTGCCGCAAGCCGGCATTTACAGGCTGCTCGCGGATTGTTACCCCACCGGCGGAACGCCACAATTGCTGCCGCATTACCTGACTACTGCGGGGTATGACAAATCCATTGCCGAATCGACTGCCCATCCCCCAGCGGACATCTCACCCAAGAACTCCGCCAACATGGCCGTGTCACTTCGAATGGAACCTGCGGAGCCCGTCCCCGGTAAGAAGACGATGTTATTTTTCACTCTCGACCCGGGCGAGGGCGTCGAGCCGTATCTGGGCGCGTGGGGACATATGCTCGCGGCCAGTAATGACCTGATGGATGCCATCCACGAACATCCCATCTATGTGAATGACAAGCCCGCAGATGGAAAGCCTGAGATCCAGTTCAATGTCTTCTTTCCGCGTGAAGCCACCTACCGTATCTGGGTGCAGTTTCAGCGCAAGGGAGTGGTGAACACCGCTGCATTCACCATTCCCGTGAAGGCGTTGCAGTAATCAGGGCGTTGCGGTAATCAGATCTGGGCCAGACCCCCGTCGACGAACAACTCAATTCCGGTCACGTAGCTGCTATCGTCTGAGGCGAGAAATACCGCCGCTTTAGCAATCTCGTCCGGTTCACCCAGGCGGCCCAGGGGCACCCCCGCGACGAGAGTTGCTTTGAATTGCGCGGTTTGTTCTTCCGTCGCACCGAGACCGCTCAGGCCTGGTGTATCGATCGGGCCCGGGCTGATCGCATTGACGCGAATCCTGCGATCCTTCAGGTCGAGCGTCCATGTTCGCGCGAACGATCGCACCGCGGCCTTTGTCGCGCTGTAAACGCTCAACGCGGGTGTTCCCTTGGACGCCACAATAGAGGCGTTCAGAATGATGGACCCGCCTTCGGTGAAAAGGGGCAGCGCCTTCTGCACGCTGAAAAGCAGGCCCCTGACGTTGACGTTGAAAATCTTGTCGAAGTGCTCCTCCGTAATCGCTCCGAGAGGCGCAAATTCTCCTATGCCCGCATTGGCGAAAAGGACATCGATATGGCCTGACTGTTCTTTCACCGTGGCATAAAGCCGGTCAAGATCCGCCAGGTTTGCAGCATCCCCCTGGACGCCGGTCACGTTCTTTCCAATTAGTTCAACGGCGACATCAAGTTCATTGCGGCGACGCCCGGTGATGAATACTGTCGCGCCCTCTTTGACAAAACGCTTTGCGGTGGCGAGGCCGATACCCGTGGTTCCCCCGGTAATAACCGCGGTCTTTCCATCGAGTCTTCCCATTGTTGTTTCTCCTCTCCATACGTAAGGGGAGATGTGGCGCGCCCTCTGCAGGATGCAGGCTTAGAACTGCAAATCCATAAAGACGTTACTGCGGGTATAAGGGGAATGCGGCACTTGTTCGCGCGGCACATGACGGAATCCAAAGGATTCGTACAGATGGATTGCGTCAGGCAGGCTGGTGTTGCTGGCCAGGTGCAGTGTTTTGGCTCCGAGGGTCTTCGCCTGAGCAATGGTGTATTCCAGAATGCTGCGGCCGATGCCACGCCCGCGATACGCGGGTGATACGGCCATCTTGGCAACTTCAAAGAAGCCTGGACCGGCCGCCAGCAGCGCGCAACAGCCAACTGGCTGTTCGCCATCAAATGCCATGAAGATTTGCCCGCCTGGCTGCAGCACGCTTAATTCAGGATTGCCCAGCGTGATCCGGTCCTGCTCTTCGATGCCGAAATGTTTCGCAATCCATTCTTCATTCAGTTCCCGGAAGGCTTTGGCGTCCTTAGCCTCGAAGGGGCGAATGTGGAGTTGCGATATGGACATGTAAGTACATTTTACGGTGGAGGGGACCTGGTTTCACCGGAGTAGACTAAGACTTCTATGAGCGCAGGCAAGCTTTGGTTATGCGTGGTGTACAGCGTTGGAATGCTTTACGCCCAGGTGGGGATCTTCGAGGGGCAATCGGATATCGGTGTAGTTTCCCATCCAGGCTCGGCGGAGTACGATGCCGCGGCGAACACCTATACGCTGAGCAGTTCCGGCGAAAACATGTGGGCTGCCGAAGATGACTTTCACTATGTCTGGAAGAAGGTCACGGGTGATCTGACGCTGAACGCGGATATCGCATTTCCCACTACGAGCGGCAATGCCCATAAAAAGGGTGTGCTGATGGTGCGTCGAACTTTGGATAAGGATTCGGACTATGTGGATGCTGCGGTGCATGTAGTCGGTCTGACCTCGCTGCAATCCCGGGATCAGAAAGGCGGCAGTACGCGGGAAGTACAGTCGTACCTGCCTTCCCCTCATCGGTTGCGCCTGATCAAGCGTGGCGACTACTTCTTCATGTTTGTGGCCGGCGCAGACGGAGCCTTCCATTTGTCCGGCGGCGGGATGAAGCTCGCGCTGGACGAGCCGTTTTACGTGGGCATCGGCGCGTGTGCTCATGACAAGGATGCAGTAGAGAAGGTCGTCTTTTCGAACGTCGAACTCGAGCCGGGTAAGCCCTCATCCGGCAAGCCCACCGTCTACAGCACACTGGAAGCTGTGCCGGTTCAATCCACTGACCGGCGGAGTGTGCTCGTTGCGCCCGATCGCTTGGAAGGGCCAAACTGGACTGCCGACGGAAAAACGCTCTTGTTCACTCGCAACGGACATCTGGAACGGGTCGCCGCTGCCGGCGGAACTCCTGAGCCGGTGAGTGTGGGCAAACTTTCTCATCTGGGGGGTCAGCACGGAATCTCGCCCGATGGCACCACCCTGGCTGTTACGGATGGCCAACCGGGCAAAGCGGCGATTTACGTGTTGCCTGTGGCTGGTGGTGAGCCGAAGCGTTTGACGAAGCAGACGCCCTCCGTGTGGCAATCGTGGTCGCCCGACGGGAAGACGGTCCTGTACACCGGTACCCGCAAAGGCAAGACCGGATTTTACACGACCCCGAGCGATGGTGGCCCGGAGACGCCGATCAACGCCGGTGAAGGCGTGAACGAAAACCCCGTGTACTCTCCCGATGGAAAGTACATTTACTTCGACTCAGACCGGACCGGAACACGGCAGATCTGGCGCATGATGGCGGATGGCAGTGGTCAGGAGCAGGTTACCGACGGCGCGGATGGGTTCGCAAATTCAAATCCGCACGTATCGCCGAATGGTCTGCAGGTGGCGTTTGTCTCAAATGAGAAAAGCAGTTCCGCGCAGGCCGGCGACAGAGACCTGAAGATCCGTTCCATGTTGCTGACGACGAAGGCGATCCGGATCATTGCAAATCTTGTTGGCGGGGATGGAACATTCGACGGTGCGCCGTGGTCTCCCGACAGCCGGACGTTGTCGTTTGTGAGCTACCAGGTCATTCCAAATTAGGGGGATCACGTGCCTGAACTGCTGAATTCCATCATCGCCCGCATTGGCGATACCGCCAGTGTGAAATCCATATACGGTGAGCAGATATCGGCGCACGGCCGTACCATTATTCCTGTCGCGCGCGTTGCTTGTGGTTTCGGTGGCGGGGCGGGCAAGCGGCACCAATCGGAACACGAAGGAGAGGGCGGCGGTGGGGGACTGGTAGCCCTTCCGGTGGGTGTGTTCGAGGTTTCGGAGGCAGGTACCCGGTTTGTCCCGCTGCATGACAAACGGAAGATTGCGACGGTAGGCATCGCTTCTTTCTGCCTCGGGATGATCCTCAGTGCGATGAGGAGAAAGCGCTAATACCTGTTCAGTTCCGCAATCAGCGCGGCGGCGCCTTTTCTCGAGTAGATATCGGCGAGGCGTTGCTCTTCCGATGAAGGCGCGAACACACGCAACAGCGGGGAGGCATTCAGTTCTTCGCGTGACGGTACCCAAACCTTGCCGTCCGCGAACTCGACCTGGCTCACGAAGCCTGTCATCCCGGCAATTTCGACAGGCTTTCCGGTACGGGAAAACTTCAGCGAGGTGTCCGGCAACAGGCGGCTGCGCTGTCCCGAAGGAATCAGCATCGACGTGCTGGAACCAGGCACGGATCCCGCCAGATATTCGTGCCCGTCTTTGTCTTTCACTACCCAACCGATTTCCACGTATCGAACAGGCTTGGTCGACTGATTGAGGACTTCAATCTGCGGGGAGCGCGCTTCGTTGCCGGAGATCTCCGCCCAGCCTTCAACCGGCTGCACCGGCGCCTTTGGAATTTTCAGGAAAGCAAACTGCGCCACGTGTTCGCCGGTCGGCATCGCCGCACCGACAGCGCGTCCGTTGCGGCTCATCGCGACATCCAGCTGAGACCGCTCGGCCTGCTTCGCCATACTCAGCAGCATCTCGTCGCGCAGACCCTTCTCGCCCCGTGCCTGCAGAACCTTCTTGAAGTAAACCCGGTCCCTCTGCGCCTCCGTTTCCCAGAACGTCATGGCGCGCTGCGAGTTCAGGCGGTTGGGGCCAAAGAAGCTCAGATCTTCAAACAGAACGCCGTCGAGTTGCACCCGCACCAGCGGGCCACCACTCTGCTGCACCGGGCGGACCAGCCGGATATCCACCGGGACGGTGAACTCCTGGCTGGGCGGAACATCAATGGAAGACCGAGCGACAGAACCTTTTCCGCCGGGGGCGAACTCCTGTGCAGTGATGAGCAACACTACCCCACGCACACGGCGAAAGCCTGCATTGCGCAGCGTGAGCGACATGTGAAGATCGAGAACCGTAGCGCCGCCACGCGTGCTGGCGCGCGATTCGCCCATGCTGGTGGAGATGAGAGCCAAAGGAGAATCGGCCGGAAGATCGATCTTGACGGAACTCGCGGGATCCAGCGCAGTTTCCTGTGCCCCAAGAGGGAATACCAGGCAAGCTACGGAAAGAGTCAGTGCCCGAAGGAAAGGGGACGAGCTATTGGAGGTAGACATGATTAGTGGTCACCCCCCCGGCGTCCACGTAGCGCGCCCCAATCACTCCCTGCGCGCTGACCGTCTGATCGGCAACGCTTCCAACATGGTTGAGAAGTGTCAAGCTGCTGTCACCCTTCCGGAACTCCAGCCCGGACTCGGTTGACTCAAGCACGGAAGCCGGGGCGGTTTGCCCGCTGGACTCTTCGACATGTGTGGTCGCCGTCCGCGGAACGCGCATTAAAAAACCTGCGCCTAACAGAAGCATCAGGCTGGCGAACGCCACAGCCAGTCGCGGGTTCCATGACCTTGCCCTCAGCGGTGGACGCACGCACTCGCCCGCCTCCAGGCCCAGATGGATGTTGGCGCGCATCTCGGCTTCCAGCCGGTTCCAGTCCAGATCGGGTTCCTGCTCCGCCACATTGTGCCGCAGCATGACGAATTCCGCTACTGTGTCGAGGCAGTGTTCGCACTGACGCACATGTCTGTTCAGGAAGAACCGCGTGACCACTCCGCATTCCCCGCCGGCCAGTAGCGCCAGTTCGAATTCAGTGGGATGCGTGTTCATCGACTTTTCCTTTCAGCAAACTTTCTCAACTTGATGCGGGCATTCGCGATATGAGATCGCACAGTGGCTTTAGAGCAATCCAGACGCCGCGCTACCTCTTCGGCAGGCAAATCTTCCACGTCGCGCAAAACCAGGGCGGAACGCTCTCTCGGCGTCAGGCGGTCAAGACCCGCGTTCAGCCACTCGCGCTGCTCGGTCCGGAGTGCGGTCGCCTCGGGGGTCTCCATGTGCATTTCCGGCGCTTCCGTCATCTCGCAAAAAGAAACCCGATTGTGCCGGCGCAGAAAGTCGAGGGCTGTATTGGTGGCAATACGGGAAAGCCAGTGGGCTGCCTTTTCCTCGTCCTTGAGTTGTTCCTGCCGTTGAAGCGCTTTGATGAAGGCTTCCTGCGTCAGATCCTGCGCGTCGTGGATATTTCCGACAAGGCGATAGATTTGGCGGAAGATCCGCCGCATGTTATCCGCCACGAAACGTTCCTGGCTCTCACGAGACACGCCGGCAGCCAGACTAGCAACGTCTGCCGGACCGCTGTGCTGCGGAACGTCATTCTTCCCACTCATTGAATCTCTTACCGGGCTCCCTATGGGAACCGCCTGCGACGCAAGAACCGGCATTCTCTGCACTGATGACGCTGTGAGTACCTCACGCGTGCAATGGATTCCTGCGCGTTATGCTCAGTATAGAGCCAGGCGAATGGGTTACGAAGTAGACGTTGCGATAGTAGGTGCGGGCAAAACACCGTTCGGAGCCTTTCCCGCCGAAGGCTTACGGGCTTTGGCAGTGGAGGCCGGGGAGAAGGCTCTGGCCGATGCGCAGTGTGCTCCTGACGCCATTCAGGCGTTCTACCTCGGGAATTTCGCCGGCCCTGAGTTTACGGGGCAGAACCATCTGGCTCCTTATATCTCAACCGCGCTGGGGATGGACGGGATTCCCTCCACGCGCTTCGAAGCGGCGTGCGCCTCCAGCGGGGCAGCTTTCTTCCATGCCTTCATGGCAGTGTCGAGTGGTATTTACGATTGCGTAATGGTGCTGGGCGTGGAGAAAATGACCTCGCAAAGCACCGCGCGCGTGACGGAAATTCTGTGCGGGGCGGGGGACTGGGCCGAAGAAATGCGGGCCGGGTCGACGTTCCCCTCGCTTTTTGCCATGATTGCTCGGCGTCACATGCACGACTTCGGTACCACCCGGGAGCATCTGGCTGCCGTGGCGGTCAAAAATCATGAAAACGGCGCCCTGAATCCCGACGCTCAGATGCGAAAGGTGATCACGCTGGAGCAGGCCATGAATTCGAAGCCGATTGCGGAACCGCTCAATCTTTACGATTGCTCGCTCATCAGTGATGGGGCGGCGGCGGTGATTATTTCAGCCGGCGATCGGGCCAGGCGCTACACAGATAAACCCGTGAGCGTGTTGGGGATCGCGCAGGCTTCGGATCACGTTGCGCTGGATCAAAAGGCCGACATTACAACTTTTCCCGCTGTACAGCGCGCCGCGCGCAAGGCCTATGCGATGGCAGGGTTGGGGCCGCAGGAGATCGACTTTGCCGAACTTCACGACTGCTTTACGATCGCAGAACTGGTAGCGATGGAAGATCTGGGCTTCGTGGGCCGGGGGCGAGCCGGGTTCTTCACTGCGGATGGGGGCTCGCGACGCAACGGAGCTCTGCCGATCAATGCAAGTGGCGGGCTCAAATCGAAAGGCCATCCCGTTGGCGCTACCGGGATCGCGCAAATTTGCGATGTGGTGCAGCAGTTGCGCGGCGAAGCGGGCGAACGCCAGTTGAAGCGGCATTCCATCGGGCTTGCGCAGAATCTGGGTGGCAGCGGCGGAACGTGCGTCGTTACCATACTGGGGCAGGAATAGATGCGGACCGGGACCGTCTACACAGAGACAGTTGTTCATGCGGCGGCGGAACGTTTCGCTGCCGAGACTCCTTATCAGGTCATCATTGTGGATCTGGAAGGCGGCGGGCGGTTAACTGCCAGAGCCGACGGCGAGCGTGTTTCCATTGGCGATGCCGTGCTGGAAACCGGGACCCGCGATAGTGTTCCTCATTTTCGAAAATCATGAAACTTGCCGACCGGATGTCGCGGCTCCTGATCGAGTCTGCCTTCGATGTACTTTCGCGCGCGCGTGCCTTGGAGGCTCAGGGCAAGGACATAGTTCATCTCGAAATCGGTGAGCCCGATTTCGAGACGCCTGCTCATGTGGTGGAGGCGGCCAAGCAGGCGCTGGACGACGGCTTCACGCATTACGGCCCCACGCCCGGACTGCCGGAATTCCGCAAGGCCATCGCGGAGTACGTATCCTGGACGCGCGGCATCTCCGTCAGCGCCAAAAATGTGATTGTGACGCCCGGAGGTAAGCCGATCATTTTCTACCCGATGATGGCGCTGCTGCAGGCCGGCGATGAGGTGATTTACCCTAACCCTGGCTTTCCGATTTACGAATCGATGATCGGTTTCCTGGGCGCGAAACCCGTGCCGATTCCGCTGGTGGAGGAGCGTGGCTTCTCGTTCGATCTCGATGTTTTTCGGGCCAACCTCACAGACCGGACGAAGATGGTGGTGCTGAATTCACCGCAGAATCCGACCGGAGGGCTGATCCCGGCTGAAGATATTGCCGCGGTCGCAGATGCCGTTCGCGATCGCGATCTGATGGTGCTTTCGGACGAGATCTATTCGCGGATTTATTACGGCGATGACCCGCCGGTGTCGATTGCGAGTATGCCGGGCATGGCGGATAAAACTATCATTCTCGATGGCTTCTCCAAGACTTACGCCATGACGGGCTGGCGGCTGGGTTACGGGGTGATGCCGGAGTTTCTGGCGGAAGCCTGCGGCAAGCTGATGGTGAATTCGACGTCCTGCACGGCGACGTTCACGCAGTTGGCTGGTCTGGCGGCACTACACGGCCCGCAGGATGACGTGGACCGTATGAATGCGGAATTCCGGCGCCGCCGGGATGCATTCTGCGCCGGGTTGAACGAGATCCCCGGCTGGCACTGTGAGATTCCGGGCGGGGCGTTTTACGCATTTGTGAATGTAAAGGCGACCGGCCGGGGTTCGAAGGAGATCGCCGACGCGCTGTTAAATGAGGCTGGTGTGGCGTGTCTGGACGGCGGCAGTTTTGGGGAGTTCGGAAAGGGTTATATCCGATTCAGCTATGCGAATTCTTTAGGGAATCTGATGAAAGCTGTGGACCGAATCCGGACCTGGGCGGGGAACCAGACGAAAGCGCAGGCGGGTTCGTAATAGACTACCTGCATGCGATTTCTCCTGTTTCTTCTTCCTGCTGCGTTATTAATGGGCCAGCGAAACGTGCCGGTTGATAACGAGTTCGTGCGCGTCCTCTCCGTAGTGGACCAGCCCGTGGCAAAGCCGGGTGCCATGCACGAGCACAAGGAAAATCGGGTGATGGTTTATCTCGATCCGGGGGATATTCAGATCAAATATGCGGATGGCAAGGTCGACAACCAGCATTGGAAAACGGGTGATGTGGCGTGGAGTCCGGCGAACGGAATGCACACGAGCCAGAATATTTCGTCCAGCCCGGTTCGGACTATTGAGATTGAGGTGAAGTCGCAGGGCGGCGGTAAGGGTAGTGGCGGGAAGGCGCTGATCGATAATCCTCAGGTGAAGGTATACCGGACTTCGAAGGCGGTCACCGCGAAAAACTACGTGGCGGTGGATGTGAAGACTGCGTCTGTGCAGTGGAACAGGATGCCTGAGGGACCAGGGCCCTTCATTATTACTGAACTGAAGGCGCAGCTTCATGGCGACAGCGAACCGCGCTAATCTGGTAATCGCTGGTGAAAATCTCTTGTCAATTGCGCCGTTGGCCGACTGTCGCGGCGGCGCTGTTGGCTTCGCTTTTTCTTTTGGCCAGTGCCCGGGCGCAAGTCATTGAATATGAAGCCAACGGGCTGAAATACCAAACGGCTACCCGCAAAGGGCTGACCGTAATCGTGACTCAGCTCCCGAATCACGTGGCTGGCTTTGGGCTGATCCAGGTTTCCGTCTCGAACGGTTCTCAGGTTTACTGGACAGTAAAACCGGAAGATTTCACGTACGTACGGCAGGAGCAGTCTCTTGCGGGTCTGCCCGCTTCGCAGGTAGTCGACATGCTGCTCGACCGCGCCTCCCATGCGGACGTTGTGAAGCTTGTCGGGTCGTACGAAGGTGCCTTGTACGGCATTCCTCATATGCGTTCGACCAATGGCTACGAACAGCGACGGCAAAATGCGATGGCTTACGGGATGTCCACCCGGCTAAAGGCTGCGGCGACAGCGTCGGCGATTGCTTTGGGGCAAACGCGTCTTGCGCCGGGACAATCCACGGATGGAGCCGTCTTTATTCCTTTGACACACGATGTGAAAACCCTGGGCGGCGGCCACCTTGTTGTCAGGTGTGACGGTGAGGTATTTGAATTCAACCCCGAGTAGGCAGGTTATTGTTTCGTGGCTTTGAAAGTTCCGCTGGCCTGACCGCCAAGGTCGCAGGTGCCGGTGATCGTCTTACCGGACTCGTCGAGCTTGCCGGTGTAGACAATGGCAGCGCCCACATTGAACTCAATCGTGACGTCCTGCCCTTTTACGGAACCCGTTACTTTCGCCTCGCCCAGCGCTCCTGAGTACGTGCCGCTTAGCTTCTCGCCCTCCTTTGAGCACGAACACAGGGCTTCTGTTACCGGCATCTGTTTCCACCTGTGCGTTCCATGTGCCTGAAATATCAGTGGCGAAGGCAGTGACCACGGAAAGTACCAGAAGACAGAGGGTTCGGAACATGAAGGGATTCTATCAATGAAAAGGCCAGGTTGCCCCTGTACAACCCGGCCCTTCGAGGGCGCTCATGGAGACCCCTGAGGCACTCTCAACCTCGATTTTGCCCGCAATTGGCCGGACACAGGTCGCGACAATGTAAAAAGATTGTAAAAGGCGGAGTCCCTCTAAACGTTCACAACAGCACCACGCCGCAGCAGGATTTCAGCCTGCGCAGGCGTGACGGGCAGCGACAGCAGATTGCCCTGCACAATGTCGCAACCGATCTGACGCACGATATCGAATTGCGACTGAGTTTCCACTCCTTCCGCTACTACACGAAGCGAGAGAGTCTTGGCGAGTTTCACCATGCCCTCCACAAGGGGGATGCTGCTGGGCGTGGCGTCAAGATCCCGCACGAAGACCCGATCAATCT
>JAUZEU010000738.1 GCA_030838885.1 Bryobacterales bacterium
AAAGCATGACAAGAGCGCCGATCTGGGGGCGTCCGGCTGAGTCCGCCACGAGGCCGCTGAGTCGGCCTGCGAGGCGTATGGGAGAGCCTGCCTGAAGCGGAGACACCGGGAGTATGGCTATGGCGAAGATGCCAACAACTGGCGCCAACCTCAACGGGTTCCTCGCCTTCAGTCTCATACAGTACGGCGTCTCTAGTTTACAATGAAATTCGTCTGTTGCTGTAAGGTCTGATTGCCCTTCTTGTCTGTCGCCTTCACCTTCAGCGTGTAGGTTCCAGGGGCCATCGCCTTGAGCGACAATAACTTCTCTATGGTTACCTGACTTGCCGAAGCATTCGGGATCTTGCCCAGATCCTCTGTGAACTCCAGCACCTTTTCGGTTGTATTTACCTTATCGATCTCGTAAGAAATCTCACCGGACGGCTTTTGGGTCTTCTCGTCAGGCATAAAGTTATAGACCTGAAGATAGATACCCATCTTTTCATCGCGGGAGAATTTATCGCCGAGGCGGGGCCGGACTTTCGTGTCGCCGATGGAGAACATGCCGCCGCCGATGCTCTTGGTGGGGAGCTTCTCGATAGTGTCAGCCAGGATCAGGCTGCTTGATGCGAGTTTCTCTTCATCGAAGCGCGGCACATCCAAGGCGACTTCGTAGCTGTTGGTATTGCCACCGATCACGTCTTTTGCAACCACATTGAGGCGGTAGCGACCGGGAGCGAGCGGAACGGATTGCTGATAAATGGATCTGTTGGCGGCCAGTTTCTGCAGGAGTTCCGGTGCGATGGTGATTTCGAGCGGCTTCTCAAAGGTTGTGACCGGGCGGCGGCTCAGGGTGGTCACACGACCAAAGAGGTTGATGACGGAGCGCTGCACGCCTTCCTTCGCCTGGAACTGAAGGTCTTTGTTTTCAAACTGAATGGTAACGTTTGCTAAGACAGAGCTTTCAGTCACGCGAACGTAGTCCACGCGCACCAGCATCGGCAGAATGTTGAAGGTGATGCGGGTGTTGACCATGCCCTCCAAATCCTTGAATTTCACCGGCGGCGCCTTCTGCAACTTCGCAAACTGTTCAAGGCGCGTAAACTCATTCATGCTGGCCGGGGTGCCGCCGAGCGGGGTGCCGAGGTGGGTACCATCGGTGCGCTGGAAGCGGTCGGTCTTGCTGCTCATGCCCATCTGTTCCGACAGGGTAAGGCCGGCGTTCGGAACATAAAGGAGCGCGTCCTTTTCGGACGGGTCCATCGTCATCCGGTACTCGCCGGTCATGGTGGGATCGACGAATTCGATGTTCACATCATTGCCGATCCCCTCTATATAGCGATAACGCCAGTCCTCAAAGGGATAAGTGGAAGTTTCGCCGCCGCCTTCCGCGGTGGGGCGCTGATAGCTGCCGCCAGAGGGATGCGAATCGATTTCGTCCGGGGGACCGAAGGTGATGTAAATACGGCCACGGTCGCTCTTCCAGCCCGGGATGCCGGAGGCGTAGTGTTCGTTGGCGTAGGCGATGCGCCGGTAATGCTCTTCCTTATACTCGTTTTCAACGGTATCGGGCGTGGGATCGCGGCGAAGCCAGAACTGCTCGACGAACTGCTCGCGTTCCTCGTCGGTGGCGAACTGCTTGAAGGCTTTCCGCTCTTCATCAGTAATGATGTAAGACACGTCCTCGTTGAGCCACTTTTTCCATGGCGTTTCGAGTTCCTTCTTGAGCCGCGCTTCCTTCTGTGTGCGCTGCCTGTCGGTGAGAGGTTTAGCTACGGTTTCGCGCGGCTGGGCGCTGGCGGAAGATTTCTTCTTCGAATCCTGCGCGACAGACGGAGCGACGGCGAGAAGGAGAGTCAGGCCCGCAGACGAGACCCAAAGACCCTTTGCACTCATTGATTGTGTCCTCGGGATAACAGCACTTCCCAGTGTAACTCAGACGTGACAGGTTGAAAACGCGTTTCGGGAATGACTGCTCCTACCATGACTGCTCCTACAGGAAAGTCTTGAATTCCATGACGTCGCCATCCTGCACGACGTACTCTTTGCCTTCGGTGCGGAGGCGTCCGAGTTCGCGGGCTCGGGCGAAACTGCCGCAGGCGACCAGATCGTCGTAAGCTACGGTTTCGGCGGAGATGAAGCTTTTCTCAAAGTCGGAGTGGATAACGCCCGCGGCCTGAGGAGCCTTGTCGCCGGCGCGAATGGTCCACGCGCGGGTTTCTTTTTCGCCGGTGGTGAGGTAGGTGCGCAGGCCGAGCAGATAATACGCCTCTTTCGCGAGGGTGGCGGAACCGCCCTGTTCGACGCCCAGGCCGGCGAGGTATTCGGCGCGCTCGTCGGGTGGGAGCGTAACGAGCTCAGATTCGATTTCGGCGGAGACTATGACGGAGCGGGTGCCGTGGTGGTGGGCCACATAGTCACGGACTTTGGCGACCCAGGGGTTGGAATCTGGGTTGCCGAGTTCGTCTTCGGCGACGTTGCAGGCGAAGAGCGTGGGCTTGGCAGTGAGGAGGAAGAAGCTTTTCATGATGGCGGCTTCCTCAGGGGAGGCTTCCATGCTGAAGGCGAACTGGCCGGTGTTGAGGTGCGGCTCCAGGCGGTCCATCAGGGCGATCTCGGCGAGCGCTTTTTTGTCTCCACTTTTGGCAGCCTTCTGCTGTTTGGCGCGGCGCTTCTGGATGCTATCGATATCGGCGAGGATGAGTTCCGTGTTGATGACCTCGATGTCGCGGATGGGATCGACCGTGTCCATGACGTGTTCAATGTCGGAATTTTCGAAGCAGCGGACGACCTGGACGATGGCGTCGACCTCGCGGATATGGCCGAGGAACTGGTTGCCGAGGCCCTCGCCTGCGCTGGCACCTTTGACGAGGCCGGCGATATCGACGAATTCGAAGATGGCGGGGATCAGTTTCTGAGAGTGGCTGATATTCGAGAGGACTTCGAGGCGATCGTCGGGGACCGTGACGATGCCCTGATTGGGCTCGATGGTGCAGAAGCGATAGTTCGCCGCCATGGCCTTGCGGGACTGGGTGACTGCGTTGAAGAGAGTGCTCTTCCCTACGTTGGGAAGGCCCACGATACCGGCACTTAACATGTAAGTTCCAGTTTACAGGTTGAGGGGTTGTACATAGGCCGGTTCTTTGTTTTCTATGATGTGGCCGGTTCTTCCCCAACAATTACTCTCTGCTAAGCCGAATAAGGGCCCGCTGGTGGCAGGAACAGAGGCTTTGGAGATCTTAAAGGCTGATCTTAAAGGCTGATGGACAGGGATAGGACCAAATGATAACAGGGCTGGATTACGGCGAAGGGGCGCGTATCCGAACCTGGTGGCCGCGCGCGGTTTACTGCCGCGATCGGGCCGGCATGAGCGAGGCCAAAGCGCGATGGCAGGCGCTGCTTCAGTTCGGGGGCCCGGCAGCAGTGAAGGAAAAATTCCGCGACGAGCGGGGAATCGGGTTTTATCGAAATGCTGTGGCAGGACGTGCGCTGTGCGGTGCAGGGCTTTCGCCGGGCGCCGGAGTTCGCCAGCATCAGGGTGCTGACCATCGGACTGGGCTTAGGCGTCGCGCGGCGTTCACAGGTGAGCCGGGTGCAGTTGTTGACAGTGGAATTCGGTATACCCTATCCACATGCTCCAGGTATTCTGCGCTCCGAGCCGCTATACACAAGGAAGAAATGCAACGGCCCACCTGGGTGATGAGATCAGGATTCTGGGCCTTTCGGGTCCCGCGCTCATCATCGGCGGACGAAGCGCCATTTCACTGCTTTCTGCTGCGTGGAGGGCAAGCCTGGGTGAGGCCGGTATCCCGTTTACCGTTTTCTCTTTCCGAGGAGAATGCTCTATGGTCGAGATCGAACGCGGAAAGGCGGCAGCAAAGGAAATTGGCGCCCGGATAATTATTGGCGCTGGTGGAGGGAAGGTGCTCGACACAGCGCGAGGGGTTGCGTCCGATTTGATGTTGCCGGTGGTAAACTGCCCCACTATCGCCTCGAGCGATGCGCCGTGCAGCGCGCTTTCGGTAGTGTACACGGACGAAGGGGTTTTCGAGCAATACCGTATTTATGGCCGCAATCCCGATCTGGTCCTCGTGGATACGGACGTGATCGCGAAAAGTCCCGCGCGGTTTCTTGCCGCCGGGATGGGAGACGCCCTGGCGACGTGGTTTGAAGCGAAAGTCTGTGCGAGCGGGGGCGTGAAGAATATGCGCGGCGGCGCATCGACACGCAGCGCCCTCGCGCTGGCGGAACTCTGTTACAGGACGCTTCTGGCTGATGGCTTCAGCGCCATGAACGCAGTTGCGGCGCAGCAGGTGACGCCAGCGCTCGAACGCATCGTGGAAGCGAACACTCTTTTGTCCGGGCTGGGCTTCGAATCATCCGGGCTCGCCGCCGCTCACGCAATCCACAATGGTCTGACAACAGCCGCCGCTACGCACCGCTACATGCACGGAGAGAAGGTGGCATTCGGTGTGGTTGCACAGCTGATGCTTGAATCTCAGCCTGCTGCTGTTGTGAACGAAGTGCTGGCCTTGTCAACGAGTGTCGGATTACCTGTGACATTCGCGGGCGTTGGTCTGCAGCAGCCGGGTACGGAGGAGATACGAGAGATTGCCCTGCGTGCAATGGCACCCGGAGAGACGATCCATAATGAGCCGTTTCCCATCAGGCTCGAGAATGTAGTCGATGCTCTCATCGCTGCAAACGCGGCTGGCGAAACCTTCTGCCGTAGTCGCTGCTAAGCAGTCAACGGAGGCGGGGTCTGGACAAAAGGCAATCACTTTCCAGCATTATCGGTCTGCGTTCTTCTTTCAGTGAAGCAGAGAAGCAGTGCCGGGTTCAGCACATGGGCGGTTTGGGCGTGATCAGCCAGACGCGAGCAGATCACGCTGCCCGTGACCAATTCGGCCTCCTGTTGGTTCGGAGGTTGTAAGGCATGACTGCCGGATTGCTGACGGATTCGGCCTCCGGACTCGGTCACTTACACTGAAACGAGGAGCAACCATGAGCGACGGTCGCGAGGAGCGCAAAGAACGCGAGATGCGCATCGAGCAGGAAAGGCAAGACAATCGCGAGGACCGGATCGACTGCGACTATGCAGATGACTGGGAGCCGGAGCGGGTTGAATCGTAGAGTGCGGCGAAGGCTCAGAGGCTGCAGGGGCGGAAGAGGCTTCGAGGGCTACCGATGCGGAGCCTAACCCTGAGTCGGGCGCCACATCGAATATCGATCGCAATTCTCGCGCGTCTCCAGCGGCGCTGACGTTCAGCAGTTTGGTCCTTTGAAGTGGCAGCCGGTTCCATCCATCACTGTGCGGAGCATACGTGGGTAAATGCTGCCGGACCAGGCAGGACGTGTGTAGCCCCCGCCGCCTTCGAATCCGAGCGTCAGTTTCCGATAACCGGACCTGAACCAAGCCGAAGCGGCTGACGCTTGCGCGTGAACATTCAGGGTGTTGACAGTTCAGAGCCAAGATTAAGTATCTAGGAGACAGGCCACTAAGGGCCGTTTACGCGGAGGTGGAATTTCGGAAGATAGCACCGCATGTTGCGCCTGACCTGTGCCTTTGGCCAAAGGAAGCAGCGACTTCAGCAACGACCGATGGCAGAATGACGATCAGAAATCGGAAGAGTTCGAAGAAGCAGGAGTTACTGTTGGCGGTGTGGATGCCGGCATACCGCGAGCCGTGCATCTCCGAAAGACGGCGAGTCCGCACAGGCCGCTCGCAATCAGCACCAGAGCAGAGGGCTCGGGAACAGCGGGACCAAACTCGAGGTTGTCCACCAGCGTCTGTTGGGCACCGAAGCCCACAAACCCGAACAGGACCGAGCGCGCCGCTATGCTCACCGCGATCGGCCCCGGACTCCTGAAATCGGTCACTGTGGTGGTCACGAACACGTCGGACGATGGCGTCGCACTCAGCACGCCGAAGCCGATAACAGCGCCTTGCGCATTCGGTGCGTTGAACACGAGAACTGTATTGCCGGGGCCGCTGTAGGACAGTGAAAACGACGTTTCAAAGCCAGCGGGGACATTGATTATGGCAGAAGAACCGGAGCCTGGCGAGATTACTGCAACGGTGGACGGAGAGGGTTCGCCGCCGAATACTCCTGTCCCACCCACATCGGAGTCGATCAGAGCGCGAAAGCGGTCGTTAAACGAAATTCCGAGGCTGCCGCCTGCTCCGCCATTGTAGAAGTCATCAATCAGGGATCTGTCGGACAGTCCTTCAAAGGTGATGAGGGTTCCGGATCTCGCTGCTACTGCTGTTATGAAGAAGAAGCTGATGAGGGTCGTGATTGGCCGAAGTCGCATTTCGCTTCAACGTACAGAAGAGCTATGTCTGGTGCAAGCCGTATTCCGGACTTCGAGTGCGGGCAGTCACATTGACGTATGGCATTTAAGCTATAGATTTTCCGCTGGAGTATGTGTCTTCAGAGCTATCCGGCGTAGCACCGTTGAGACGAAATATCAGTAACTATCCAGGGCTCGGACCGGTATTCGCTGCTTCAAGCTCTGTAACGCAAACTATGCCATTGGCCTCATTACAAAGGCTTTATGATCAGGCTGTTTCTTCACCCGCTAAATACCAGCAACGGGGCCTTTGCGGCATGTTTACTTCAGATTCGCGGCATTTCTACTGCAGATAAAGGAATTCGTTAGTGGAGATGAGGACATGGCAGAGGCTTTGCCAGGCGGCCAGGCGGCCGTCGGCTTCGGGGAGCTTCTTCCGGAGGTTGTCGATGTATGTGAGGGCTGCGTCGACCTCGTCAGGCTGGGGGCGGCGGGTCAGAGCCATCAGGTAGGCGCGGTCGATGCGCTGGGAATCCGACAGGGCGCGGTCGTCGAGGAGCCGTTTGGCGAATTCGCGGGAGCGATCGACGACGAAGCGGCTGTTCATGACAAAGAGGGCCTGGGGCGCGATGTTGGTGCGAGAGCGGCCTTCGCTCGATGTGGTGGCGTCACCGAAGTCGAAGTTCGAAAGGATGGCGGGGACACTGCCGCGGCGGACAGGAATGTAGAGAGTCCGGCGATTGAGACTATCCGTGTCGAACTTTTTGCTTTTTGTGGGCGGTGGTGAGCCCCCGAGGGTGGCGTCGAGCTCACCGGAGAGTGAGAGGACGCTGTCGCGGATCTCTTCAACAGACATGCGTAGCCGGTTGAAGCGCGAGTTGAGGCGGTTGGCGGGGTCGAGTTCCTTCCCTTCGGGAGTGGCTTCGACACTTCGTTGGTACGCCGCTGAGAGCAGAATCATGCGGTGCAGGCTTTT
>JAUZEU010000779.1 GCA_030838885.1 Bryobacterales bacterium
AGGATGGTGGTGTGGAACAATCCGCAGACCAACGGGGCAGAGACGTCGGCGAGATAGACGGCGTCGTAGTCCCCGGTGCGTTCGGCCGTCTCCCGCAGTTGCGAGATGCGGTAATAGCCTCCAGCGAGGCGGGTAAGCAGAGCCAACGTGCCCAGCGCCCAAACCGTCAGCACGATGGTGGCGAGTGGGAAGATGCGCGGCGCCGAGCCTGCGACGGCGTTAGCGGACGCAATAAACACGAGTGGAACGTGAACGGGGATCGCTTTCGGCGCGAACGCCGGCAATACGGGAAACACCAGCGCGCCGCTCAGCGCAACGGCACAGACAAGGTGGCGCAGAGCTGCTGTTCTGTGCCGCATCAGGCGCACGCAACAGAGGGCGAGCGCAAACAGCAGGGTGACTTTGACAAGCAGAATCAGGACCGTCATAAGGCTTTCTCCTTACGCGCCTTGCGGATCATGGCTTCGAGTTCTTTGAGGTCTTCGGCGGACAACTGCGATGCGGCCGGATCAATGAACGCCGCCGCGGCTGCTTTCGCGGAGCCGTCGAAGAAGGTGGAAATGAGGCGCTGGATAGCGGATTGCTTGGCCGCCTCGCGTTCCACCACTGGCAGGTAAACATAGCGGAGGCCTTCCTCAACGTGGCGAATATGACCTTTGCGCTCCAGCACGCGCAGGATAGTGCGGACGGCGGAGTAACTCGGCTGGTCCGGTAAACGTTCCTGAATCTCCGGTCCTGTGGCGCGACCCAGAGCGAAAAGGATGTCCATGATCTGGCGTTCGCGGCGGCTAAGGCCGGAATCTGGATGCGCAGAATTAAGCATCATGCGTAAAAATTAACATGACTGACCCGCGCTGTCAACCATTTATGCGCCCGCTGGAATCGTTTTGTTCCCAGGGAGGGAGAAGATTTCTCCAGAACAGATGTTACGCCAGCAGTGCGGCGCCCCATCCATTAGGGATACGGGCCACTCAGGCCTTCTTTGGTTCTTTGCCAGGCAGGGCGGCCGGATTGTCCTGCACGCGTTCGCGATATTTGCCGCGTAAGCCGGAGCCCAGCGCCACGGCGGATTCCCCATACCTGTCGCGCAGCTTGTCCGCGGCTTCCAACGCCTGTCGCCAGCGTTCGTTGCGTCCGCCATCCATCAGATCCAGTTGTCCCGCGTCGTGTTCGAATCCGGAGGCATGAATGCCGATAAGTCGAATAGCTTGCGAGCGGTCCCAATTGGATCGGAGTAAGCGGCGGGAGTGCTCGATCAGGTCGATGTCGAGTTGGGTAGGCGCGGGCAGGGAATAGGCGCGCGTGATGGTGTTGAAGTCGGAATAGCGCAGCTTGAGCTGGATGGTGCGGGTGTGCAGGCCGTGCTCGCGCAGGCGGCGCGCCACCTTTTCCGCGAGGTGCGCGAGGGTTGCTTCCAGGCGCTCGGGGTCACGCGTGTCTTCGTTGAAAGTGTGTTCGTGGCTGATGGATTTGGGATCGCCGCGTTCGCCGATTTCCGCGTCGAACCAGCCGCCCGCATCCAGACCGTGCGATTTGCCAGCGAGGGCGAGTCCCCACTTCCCGAAGCGCGCGGAGAGCACGGCTTCATCCAGGGCAGCGAGGTCGCCAATGCGGCGGATACCGATAGATTGCAGGTTCTTTTCCATCACTTTACCGACGCCGGGGATCTTACGGACCTCCAGCGGCGCGAGGTAGCGCGCTTCCACGCCGGGAAGCACGTGCAGAATGCCGTTACGCTTGGCCTGATCGGAGGCGATTTTCGCGACCAGACGAGACGTCGCGATGCCGATGGAGCAGTTCAGGTCCGTCGCTTTCTTCATGCTCTCGTGCAGCAGGTGGGCGGCCCGGAGGGGAGGTCCATGCAGTCGGTCAGTGCCCGTCATGTCGAGATAGGCTTCGTCGATCGACGCCATTTCGACCACGGGCGAAAAGCTGTTCAGCACCTCAAAGACGCGACCTGAGTACTCGCGATAGCGCTCCGGGTGGCCTTCCACAAAGATGGCTTGCGGGCAGTGCTTGTATGCCGTGCGCAGGGGCATGGCGGAGTGGACACCGAATTTGCGCGCCTCATAGGAAGCTGCGGATACGACACCGCGCTCATCATGCTTGCCGCCGACCACTACCGGCTTGCCTTTGAGTGACGGATCATAAAGCTCTTCCACCGACACGAAGAACGCGTCCATGTCGACGTGGAAGATCACCCTGGGCGCGGCGTGGTTCACGGCTTTTCGCAGACTAGCACGCGCGGGATGCCTGCGAGATCCGGAAAAATTTCGAGTTGTTTCCACCCGGCGGCGAGAGCTGCGACAGAATCTGCTTGCCTGAATCCGATTTCAACTGCAAGCAGACCACCGGGTTTGAGAACACGGTGCGCTTCCGGGATCAGTCGCTGGTAAATTGTCAAGCCGGAAGGCCCGGCGAACAGAGCAAGGTGCGGCTCCCAGTCGCGCACTTCCCGCTGCAGCAAAGAGGCGTCATCGAGGGGCACGTAAGGTGGATTCGAAACTACGACGTCGAGGCTGTTATCGTCGAACGGTTGGAGCAGATCCGCCTGGAGGAAGCAGACCCTAGCTCGTAGTTTGGTCGCATTTGCGGTGGCAACGCGCAAGCTGGCATCGGAGATGTCGGCGGCGATCACGGAAGCGCCGGTCTCCAAGGCCAGCGTAACGGCGATCGCGCCGGAGCCAGTGCCGATATCGACGATCATGCCGGGCCGGGGCCGCAGCTTCAGCACCGTCTCGACCAAAAGTTCGGTCTCCGGCCGCGGGATCAGAACATCCGGCGTGACGCGAAACTCGCGCCCATAAAACTCCTGCCTGCCGATGACGTACTGAGTAGGTTTGCCTTTGGTGCGTTCGTGCAGATAGCGGCCGTAGTGAATCCATTCCACTTCGCTCAAGGGCTGTTCCGGGTGGGCGTAGAAGTAAGGGCGTTCGCAGTGCACGGCATGCGCCAGAAGAACTTCTGCGGTGAGGCGCGGTTCAGGGACGCCCGCGCGCTCCAGCAGTTCCCTTCCCTGTGCGATGGCGCTGCGAATCGTTAGATACGTAGCTAAGCTGCCTTGTTGCCCTCGGCGCCGTCCTGCTCCAGCTTTTCGGCCTGATAGTGTGACGTGAGGGCATCCACAATCTGGTCGATCCGGCCTTCCATCACCAGATCCAGTTGGTGCAGCGTGAGGCCAATGCGGTGATCGGTCAGGCGATTTTGAGGGAAGTTGTAGGTGCGAATTTTTTCACTGCGGTCACCGGAACCAACCATGCTTTTGCGCTCCGCGCCGATCGCCGCCTGCTGCTTTTCCAGTTCCAGTTCATAGAGACGCGAGCGCATGACACGCATGGCTTTCGCGCGGTTCTTGATCTGCGATTTTTCATCCTGGCAGGACACGATCACACCCGTGGGCAGATGCGTCATTCGCACGGCCGAGTAGGTCGTGTTCACCGACTGGCCACCGGGCCCTGAGGAACAGAACGTGTCGATCCGAAGATCTTTCTCTTCGATCCTGACTTCCACTTCGTCCGCTTCGGGAAGCACCGCTACGGTTATCGCGGATGTATGTACCCTGCCCTGGGTTTCCGTGGCGGGCACGCGCTGCACACGGTGAACGCCGCTCTCATACTTCAGCCGGCTGTACACGCGGTTGCCGCTGATGAGCGCCAGAACTTCCTTCAGGCCGCCGACGGACGACTCACTGACATGCGTGACTTCCACCTTCCAGCGCTGCACTTCGGCGTAGCGGGTGTACATGCGGAAAACTTCAGCGGCAAAGAGAGTCGCTTCGTCACCTCCGGTGCCGGCACGAATTTCGAGTACCACGTCTTTCTCATCCAGCGGGTCTTTGGGAAGCAACAGGACCTTCAGTTCGGCATCGATCCTGTCGAGTTCCGGCTGGACCATTTCGAGTTCCATTTGCGCCATTTCCCGCAGGTCCGGATCCGGGTCCACCAGCATCGCCTTGGCCTGTTCAAGCTGGCTCAGGCTCTGTTTGTACTCGCGGTACTTAGCAACGATGTCGGAAAGATCGCTGTGAGCTTTCGAGACTTTACGGTACTGATCGCCGTCGGAAATAACGGCGGGATCCGCCATTTGATCGGTCAGTTCCTGAAAGTGTTTTTCGATCTTGTCGAGTTTCTGTGCGTACTCCGGACTCAAGCAATCACCAATTCGCCGCCCTGCTTTGTCTCGAGGGCCATAGCGCCTTTCAGCGCCTGTATCGCCACATTAACCTGTTCATCCGAAGGGGGTTTGGTAGTGATCCGCTGCGTCCAAAGCCCTGGCGCGGTGAGCAGAGACAGGAAGGAACCGCGTCGTTTCGCCGCGAACCGGATGAGTTCGTAACTGACGCCCGTAATGACAGGCAGGAGAACAATGCGAATCGCCAGTTTGGCCGCGAAGGTCTGCACGGGAATCAGCATGTACACCAGCATGGAGATCAGCATGATCACGAACATAAAGCTGGTGCCGCAGCGTGGGTGCCACGTGACGAACTGCTGGGCGTTGCCGGTGTTGACATCTTTGCCGGATTCGAAGTTGAATACGACCTTGTGCTCCGCACCGTGGTACTCGAAGACGCGGCGGATATCTTTGGTCCGGGAGAGAAAGAACAGGAAGCCCACAAAGAGCGCAAGACGGATCAGACCGTCGACACCGTTGAACAGAATCTGGTTTTTGAGCACCGGCCACACATTGGAGAGCATGTCCGTCAGCTTGAGCGGTACCAACTTGTAAAGGAGGACGAAAAAGACGACCGAGAAAATTGCCTGGACGGCCATCATCCAGGAAGAGACAGGTTTAGCTTCCTCGGAGCCGTCGTCAAGTGCGGCGGTCGCAGAGAACTGCAGCGCTTTCATGCCGAGCATCATCGCCTGACCCAGCACCCCTAACCCGCGGATTACAGGCCACTTGAAGTAGGCGTGCTTCTCCGAAGGGCGCGTCACCGGCATTTCTTCGGTAACCACTTCGCCGTTCGGCTTGCGGACCGCAACGCAGTAGCTGTGCGGGGCCCGCATCATCACACCTTCCATCACGGCCTGGCCGCCGACGAGGGTCTCCTCACCGCTTTCGAGAATCGGAAGCATCTGGACGTGCGCGAAGAGACGGAGGAAGTTACGGACTGACACTGGCAATGATGGAACCTCGGAGCTTTCATTATACGTAGATGCGGTGAGGCGGGGGAATGTTGCACGGTCGAGGGACCTTCGGTCACGGTGTCACCGGAACACTCCCAATATGGCATAATTATGTCATATGCGTACAACCATCGAATTGCCGGATGAGTTGTTGCAGCAGGCGAAGCTCCGGGCTGTGGCGCAGGGAATCTCACTGCGGCAGTTCTTCATTGAGGCTGTTGAAACGCGTCTTGCCCCACCCCAGGTGAAGACCCGACGGCGCCCTCCCGTTATTGGCGGGCCGGATGGACCGCGCATCGGCATTCTTACACCGGAGCAGATGGATGAAGCAATGTTTGGCTGACGTTAACATCCTGTTGGCGCTGCTTGTTCATAATCATGAGCATCATGTTCGCGCAGGAGCGTGGTTCGACAGTTTGAGAGCACACGAAGTCG
>JAUZEU010000786.1 GCA_030838885.1 Bryobacterales bacterium
TTCCGCGCGCAGTTGGCTGCGCATCAGCATATCCGCGAGCGCGATCGTACCGAAGCCGCAAAAGGCATCGGTCATAAACTCGCGCCTGTTCCGTGTGATCCGGACGTGTTCTTTAATTGACATACAAAAACGCATTCAGGTTGAACATGGCCAGCGCAAACTGGTCACGCGCCTGCTCGCCCTCTTTCAAAAATTCCAACGCCATCTGTAATTCTGCCGGTTTGGGCGCGCGGCTCGCCGCCAACCCGTAAGCTAACTCCACCTGACGCCGGTGATCCGGCCCCGCCTCTTTCAGCAGGCGAGCCGAAAATGCCTTTGCCATCTGATTTGCCAGATCACCATTCAACATCTCCAAAGCCTGCGGCGCATGCGTGCTGGATTCCCGCCGTGGACAGCTCACCAGCATGTCCGGCGAATCGAACACCTGCATGAACGGTAAGGCGAGATTGCGCTTGGCGATCAGGTAAATGCTGCGCCGGTTATATTCGGAAGCATCCTTCGCGGGCATCCATTGCGAGGGTTTATACAGTGCACTCACCAGGGTCTTGTCGATGGGCACCATCACCCCGGGCCCGCCCTTCTTCTGGTTCAGCACGCCGGACACGCTCAACATCGCGTCCCGAAGCTCTTCGCCCTCCAGGCGCTGCCGCGGAAAGCGCTCCAGATACCGTCCATCCGGATCCTTCTCGGCTACAGCAGGTTCCACGGCCGACGCCTGCTGATACGTGTTGCTCAGCAGAATCAAGCGCTGCATGTGTTTCACGCTCCATCCGCTCGCCACAAATTCGTTGGCCAGGTAGTCCAGCAACTCAGGGTTGACCGGGCGCTCACCCATGCGGCCGAAATCGTTCGGGGTGGCGACAATGCCGCGCCCAAAGTGATACTCCCAGATGCGGTTCACCATCACGCGCGCGGTCAACGGATTGGACGCATCCGTCAGCCATTGCGCAAGCACCTCGCGCGGCTTCGCAGTATCTTCCGGAAGTTCGGCGGCATTATCGGGCAGGAACACGCCTGGCAGCCGCATGCCCACAGAGTCACCTGGATGTTCATAGTCCCCGCGCGGTAAGAGATGGATCTGTGCCTTGTGCGCGAAATCGTCTTTCACAGTGAACAGAGAGGGCAAAGCAGCGGGCAGTTTATCTTCGGTCTCCTCTAGTTTTGCCTGCAGCTCCGTTACCGGCAGATTCTCCTTCGTCCGCTTGCCGATCTCTTTGGTCAGCTGCATGATCTCCGTCTGGATCGGCGCAGCTTTCACTTTCCATGCTGCCTGCTCCTCCTCAGAAGCCTTCACCAGATCCACCGGCTGAACTGCCGCAAAGAAGGACTGCATCCGGTAATAATCGCTCTGGCGGAAGCCGTCGAACTTATGGTCGTGGCACCGCGCGCAGCCCAGCGTTACACCCATGACGCCTGCGCCCACAATGTTGGTCATTTCCGTAAGCTGTTCGTTACGGCTCGAAGCCACGGCCTGATTCCCTGCGTTGCGCCGCACCGGCCCCAGCCGGTTAAACCCGGCCGCAATCAGGGTCTCATCTTCCTGTGACGCAATCTCATCGCCCGCCAGTTGCTCCTGAATGAAGCGGTCATAAGGCTTGTCGTTATTGAATGCGCGGATCACGTAATCCCGGAAGCGCCAGGCATCGGGACGGACGTTGTCGTACTCGAAGCCTTCCGTCTCCGCATAACGAACCACATCCAGCCAGTGCTGCCCCCAATGTTCGCCGTAGTGCTCGCTGGCCAGCAGCCGCTCCACAACTTTCTCCCATGCCTTTGGCGACTTATCGGTCACGAACGCAGTCACTTCAGCAGGTGTGGGAGGAAGACCGGTCAGATCGAAGGTCACGCGGCGAATCAGCGTTGCCCTGTCCGCCTTTGGAGCATGTGTCAGATTCTCCTTGCGCATCCGGGCCAGAACGAACGCATCCACCGGATTCCTGGTCCATGCCTTATCGGCAGCGTTCTGAAACACCGGTGCTAGCGGGTTTGTGCGGGGCTGAAAAGACCAGTGGCGGCGCTCCGCCGCTGTATACTTTCCCAGCGGCGCAACCGTGTCCCCGATGGCCGCCAGTAACAGCAGCACCGGAGCCGGCACCAACATCGCCATCAAGAGTTTTCGAACCATACGCAACAATCGTATCGTCTTTCGTAAACGCCCTGGCCCTGCACAAAGTTGAGGGAGAGCGCTACGCTGCGTGGCGACCTCGCGATTAACTTACAATCGGCAATGTCATAAACTTACGGTCGAATGGCGATGCGCTGTCTCACGCTCGGGGTCCTGCTCTGCGCCGGGGCACTCGCGCTCCCTTCCGAAACCGAATACAGCCGGCGCGTTTGGCGCACTGACGACGGACTTCCCCAAAACAAAATCCAGGTCATCACACAAAGCAGCGACGGCTATCTCTGGATCGGCACCTCCGGCGGCCTGGTCCGCTTTGACGGCGTACGCTTCGTCGTGTTCGATCGTTCCAACACGCCCGCTCTGGGCGATGACAGTATCCTCTCGCTATGCCCCGCCCGCGACGGCTCTCTGTGGATCGGGACGGAAGGCGGCGGCCTGGCGCGTATGAGAGCTGGCAAGGTAGAGACTTTCGGCTCGGCGGAGGGGCTCACCAACCCCTTCGTCCGCTCAATAATGGAGGATCACGCCGGTCGGTTGTGGATTGGAACCGACCGGGGCTTTTTCCGGATGGAAGGGCATGCGATGCGCCGTTTCGACGGGCGCGACAGCGCTCCCATCGTCGCCGCGTACGCCATCTATCAGGACCATGAGGAGCGGCTGTGGATCGGTACAAGCGCAGGTCTCTATCGGATGCAGGGCGAAGAGATGGTTCCCGCCTTTCCCGCCACAGAAAACGTTGGCCTCGTGACGGCAATTCTCGGCGACACCGATGGTTCTCTCCTGCTGGCCACAAGTTCGGGCCTGCGCCGGGTAATCCTCAACAAATTGCAACCGCTGCGCAGAACCGACCCGCCAAGTCCTCGTGCTCTTTGGCGCGATCACGAAGGCAATTGCTGGGTCGGTACCCTGAGTTCGGGTCTCGTCCGCATCGGCGCAAAAGGTGCCTCCAGCTATCGCGGAGCGGACGCTCTTCCCGACAATACTGTGCTGGCCGTCTTCGGAGACAACGCGCAAAATCTCTGGGTCGGCACTCAGGATGGTCTGCTGCGAATGACCCGCAGCGGTGTCAAGACCATCACCAGCAAAGAGGGTCTTGCGGACGACTACGTTGCCACGGTCTATGAAGATCCCGCCGGACGGCTGTGGATCGGCACCCTGACCAGCGGACTGTATCGCCTGGAGGGCGAGCGCGCTGTTCCGTTTCAGGCGCCGATGGCAGGCTTTCAGGCACGGGGCATCTATGTCGACCCGACCGGGACGCAATGGTACTCCAGCGCCGGTCAGGGTTTTCTGCGCGTGGAGCAGGGTCGCGCGCGTATCTTCAGCATGAAGGACGGTATGCGGTCCAACACCGTCCGGCAGTTTCTCTACGACCACAACGGCGCAGTCTGGATGGCAACCGGCAGCGGCCTCACCCGCTACGATCGCGGCTCGCTCCGGACGTTTTATCTCGAAGACGGCCTGGCTTATGGCGGCGTCCGCGTGCTGGCGGAAGACCGGAACGGCGATATTCTGGTTGGCACCGATGGTGGCCTCAATCGCATTCACAACGGCGTCTTCGTTCGCGATCCTGTCTTCCTGAAGCTCGGGTATGAACGGATTTGGGCTATCCACCCGGACAGCCGCGGTTCGCTCTGGCTGGGCACGCGCGGCAACGGCCTTATCCGAATCCGCAACGGCAAAATCACTCGCTACAATACCCGCGATGGACTCCTCAGCAACTCCATCTACAGCATTCTC
>JAUZEU010000803.1 GCA_030838885.1 Bryobacterales bacterium
TGGAGCTTTCTCTTTCGCAGGTATTGAAGATCAGTACTTCACCGCCGTCTTCCTGCCTCCCCCGAACACCCCGGTCCAGACCACCACCTTCAACGATGTGGTGGCATCGAGCGCCGATGCTTCGGAACAGGCTTTCCCAGGATTCGCAATCGGCGGTGACTCGCGCAATCGGCTGGGCCTTTACGTCGGCCCTAAGGAACTGGAGGCGCTCCGCAAGGTAAATCCCCGTCTGCAGGATGTGATCGATTGGGGCTTCTTTGGCTTTATTGCGAAACCGCTCTTCCTGATCCTGCAATGGATGAACACGAATTATGTCCACAGCTACGGCTGGGCCATTATTCTGGTCACCATTCTGATCAACCTGGCCATGTTCCCGCTGAAGCTCGCCAATTTGAAGTCGATGCGGAAGATGCAGTCCCTGCAACCGGAACTGAACCGCATTAACGAAAAATACAAGGGCATCAGCATGAGCGACCCTCGTGCAGCCAATAAGCAGCAGGAAACCATGGAATTGTACAAGAAGCACGGCGTCAATCCCATGGGCGGCTGCGTTCCCATGCTGATTCAGTTGCCGTTCCTTTGGGCTTTTTACAAGGTACTTTCGGTGGCAATCGAGATGCGCAATGCCCATTGGCTTTGGGTCACGGACCTCTCGCAGCCAGAGCACTACGCCATCCGCATTCTTCCCATCATCATGATCGTCTCCAGCTTCCTGCTCCAGAAGATGACGCCCATGACCGGCGGTGATCCGGCGCAGCAAAAAATGATGCAGTTCATGCCGCTGATGTACGGTTTCTTCTTTTGGCCGGCATCCAGCGGACTGGTATTATACTGGCTAACCGGCAATCTTGTGAATATCGCACAACAATGGTTTTTCAATAAAACGGCGGGCCCCATAACACTCGCGGCCTCGCCGAAAAAAGCGATTGCATCTCCAAAGGACGGCAGGAAGAGGGCTTGACTCAAAAGTATTCGGTTCACGAAACCGGTCCAAGGATTGAACAGTTCCTGCGTCAAATCATTGACGCCGCCGGTTTCAGTCTGACCTTTAAATTAGAGCCTGGCGACAACAGCAACCCGGAATTTGAAAATCCGGATCTGCTGGTTAAGTTCCAGGGCAGTGATGTGGATCTTCTTCTCAGCAACCGTGCCGAGCTTTTGCTGGCGCTCGAACTGGTTACGCAGGAAATGCTGCGCATGCACTCTGACGATCATTCCCGCGTCTCCTTCGACGCTAATGATTATCGTGCGTTGCGCATTGAGGAATTGCGTATCAGCGCCCTCGCTGCCGCCGAGAAGGTTAAGCACAGCGGCACCTACTTCCGGTTCAATCCCATGAACAGCCGGGAGCGCCGCGTCGTTCACATTGCCCTGCGCAACGAACCGGAAGTCCGCAGCGAAAGCTGTGGCACCGGCCCGCAACGCGGCGTTGTTATCTACCCCGCCAGCATGGCTTCCATTCCCGATCTTCCGCCTCTCCCGGCTCCGCAGTATGGCGGGAGTGCGGGCACCGCGGGCCGTCCCGAACGCCGCGACGACCGCAGAGGTGGTGGACGCGACCGCAGGCCCGGCGGCGGCCCGCCCCGGCGGGACGATCATCGCGGTGGTAGTCGTCCTCCTCGGCCAGGTCGTTAATCTGCTGGCGCGTCTCCCACGAGAGCGCGCGGGTAGTAGTCGTCCATGAACCTGCGTGACACCATAGCTGCCATTTCCACGCCTCCCGGCAGGGGAGGCCTCGGCGTCGTTCGAATCTCCGGTCCCCTCGCGCGTGCTGTGACGGAAGCCTGTGTACGGCTCCGGTCTGAGCTTCTCCCCAGGATGGCGACCCTTGGTGAACTTCTCGCCGATGACGATCAAATCGTGGATCAGGTAGTAGTAACGTACTTTGCCGCTCCTCGCTCCTACACAGCTGAAGATGTGGTCGAAATCTCCTGCCATGGTGCCCCTGTTGTTCTGCGCCACTGTCTGGATCGCGCCACGCGGCTGGGCGCCCGGCTCGCCGAACCTGGTGAATTCACCTTCCGTGCGTTCCTGAATGGCCGGATCGATCTCCCGCAGGCGGAAGCCGTACGCGATCTGATTGATGCCACCACCCTTTACCAGGCCCGTGTTGCGGCCCTGCAGACGAAGGGCTCCGTATCCCGCCGCCTCACGCCTCTAAAGAACCAATTGCTGGAACTGATCTCCCTTCTGGAAGCCGGGATCGACTTCGCGGAAGACGACATCAGTGTGGCGCCAGTCACCGAAATCCTGCGCCGCCTGGAACCCATTCACAACGAGACTCTGGCGCTCGCCCGCAGCTTTCTTTACGGCAACCTCGTGCGCAATGGATTTTCTCTCGCCATAGTGGGCCGCCCCAACGCAGGAAAGAGCAGTCTGTTCAATTGCCTTCTCCGGCAGGACCGCGCTATCGTCACAGACATCCCCGGAACTACCCGGGATCTCGTCTCGGAGACTGCCGAATTCGGCGGTATTCCGGTCCGCCTTGTCGATACAGCCGGCATACGCGAGACCGGTGAGGTGATTGAGACGCTCGGAATCGAGCGAAGCTTTCAGGCGATGTCCGATGCCGACCTGACGATCGTTTTGCTCGACGGAACCGCGGACCTGAATTCAGAAGATGAGGCTTTGATTTCCACGGCTCGCGAAAATGGACGCTGTCTGGTGGTGGTGAATAAGTCCGATTTATTGACCCGCGACGTGATCGCAGGACATCCTTATCCTCGCGTTTCGGCCGTCACAGGGCAGGGAATAGCCGAACTCCGTACAGCCGTGCTCGACCAGCTGATTCCTCAAACCGAACGGGAAATGCAGGGTGGTTTCATTACGAGTATCCGTCAGGAGCACCTGCTGTCAGAAGCTGCGCAAATGCTTGCCAAAGCCTTGGAAGCCGCTAAACTGGGCCTTCCCCATGAACTCCTCCTGCTCGATCTCTACTGCGCGCTGCAGCCGTTTGACGCCATCACCGGTGCCACAACCGCGGATGACATATTGAACCGCATTTTTTCCAGCTTCTGCATCGGGAAATAAAACCACAAATATCGTTCCAATTTATTACTCGTTGGTGTAACCTTCCCTTTGTAATCTGCCGCCATGGGAGAATCTGATGGCGCTTCTATGGCACACAGAATAGAGGAAATGGAGTTTGTCTAAACTCGAGCGTGCAAACGCAAAAGGGGCGACGATGTCGCTACAAGCGCCAACAGGTAGCTGGCCAGCCTGTTCCGGGGGACTTCTGCTCCTCGATGCCTCAGGTCTTGTTTGCGCTTATGACCAGAGATTCGCAGAGTTGTTCTCCGTCCCCTCAAACTTACCTGTGCCCGATGGAGTGATTCACGAAATATTTCCTCCAGGCCTATCGCTCCGCGACCTCATAGTGTCCGCTGCTGCGGGTAATTATCAGGAAAAGGACAAGGTGCTTCGGCTCGTCGGTTCAGCGAACAAGGCTATTCCCGCACGGCTGCAACTGCATCGGATAGGTGCCTGGTGGATCCTGGGAATCCACATCGCAGGGGACTACGAGGTCCCCCCCGAACTCGGCTTCCTTAACGACCATTTAGCCAGCCGCAGCAATATTGCCACGTATCTGCACGACACGCTCTCTCAACACCTGGTCGCCATGTCTCTTCTCTTAACCCTGTTGCAGCGGGACCCTGCACTTGGTTCTTCCCCGGATCTGATCCGCATTCTGGCTCTCTGCAAAACGTGCAGCCGTGACCTGCGCGTTCTCAGCGATGTTCTCACCCCTGCTCTCTCATCCGCCGAAGAATGCAATGCCGACGAGGTTATCTCTGCCCTGCAATGGTACGTCGAACATCTGCGGGACGATACGGGCCTGCGTGTCCGGTTCGATGCGGATCGCGGCTCGGGCGCCTCCTTCTCCGTGATCCCGATCCGGCGCACGCTGCTCGGCGCCGTCCTGGAGCGATGGGCCGAAGCTGCCATCAACCACCCGCTTGCAGGGGAGACGCGTATCCGGCTCACCCTCGCGCCTCACGGCCCTGCCCTGCAGTTCCTAAGCAGCCAGTCCGCCGATCCCGGCATCGCAGCCGTCCTCTCGTCTTCGATCCTCCGCGAGAGTGTCCGGGCCGCTGGCGGAAATCTTGGGCCGGTTGCATCCCATAATGGGGCGTCCGCATGTCTGGTTTTTCCCGGAATCACGGAGACAAGTTTTCAATGAGTGATCCTCCACAGGTAATTCGGATCCTGCTTGCCGACGACCACGAACTCGTTCGCGAAGGCCTTATCAGCGTGCTGGAAGAAAGCCATTCGGACTGGCGCGTGATTGCAGAGGCTTCCAACGGGCGGCAGGCAATCGAGCTTGGCCTGTCTCTGCAACCTGATGTGGCCATCGTCGATCTCGCCATGCCTGAGGTGAACGGGCTGCAGGTGACTGAGCACCTCTGCGCGTCGGTTCCGGGAATCCACGTACTGGTCCTTAGCGTCCATATGGCCCACCCCGTCATGCGCCAGTTGCGCCGCGCGGGCGCGAGCGCCTTCCTGGCCAAGAACGAAGCGCCGGTTCAGTTAGTCGTGGCGCTGGAACGTGTGCTCGCCGGGGAGCCGTTCTTCGCCTCTGAATCCGCGTCCCGGGCAGCTTCACAACTGGATCCCTTTGAGCAGGTTCCAGTGCAGTATCTGCTGACACCTCGTGAGATCGACGTCCTGCGCCTTCTGGCCCGTGGCCTTAGCAATAAGGAAATCGCCTCTGCGCTCGATTTGAGCGTCCGCACAGCGGAAAGTCATCGCGCGGACATTCTCGACCGGCTCTCGGCCGATTCCCTCGGCGATCTGGTGAAACTCGCTATCCGCGACGGCGTGACGTGAGCGTGCGCCGCGAGGGAATACAATCAGGGTTTCCTCTCAAAGATCATGCCAGCTTTCTCTCTCGATCAGATCACCACCTCCGACCCCTCTGTATTCGAAATCCGTTCTAAAGCTCCCGGCCCGCAGGGTTCCGTCCCCATCACTGCCGAAATGCTGTTGAACCGCCCTTCCGGCGATCTCTTTGGTTGGGCGCAAAACGCAGGAATGGGCTGGAATCCGGCCCGGCTTGGCGGTAAAGAAGTACTGATCCTGTCTACCCATGGCGGTATCCGCCGTCCCGATGGCACAGCGGTCGCGCTGGGATACCATACCGGCCACTGGGAAGTAGGGCTCCTGATGGAGGAAGCCGCCCAGGAACTCTCCTCTCATAGCTCCGTCCCTTTTGCTGCCTATTGCACCGACCCCTGCGACGGCCGCACCCAGGGCACCGTCGGCATGTTCGACAGTCTGCCGTATCGGAACGATGCCGCCACCGTTTTCCGCCGCCAGATCCGCTCTCTTCCCACCCGGCACGGAGTCATCGGCGTGGCCACTTGTGACAAGGGCTTACCCGCCATGATGATGGCTCTGGCTGGCACCCCCACGCTCCCCTGCATCCTCATACCCGGTGGTACAACTCTGCTCGCGGAACAGGGTGAGGACGCCGGACGGGTTCAGTCCGTCGGCGCGCGCTTCGCACACAATGAGATCTCTCTCGAAGACGCTGCGGAATTCCTTTGCCGCGCCTGCGCCAGCCCCGGCGGTGGCTGCCAGTTCCTCGGAACGGCAGCCACCTCGCAGGTAGTTGGCGAAGCGCTGGGCATGTCGCTCACCCATACTGCGCTGGCACCGTCCGGCCAGCCCGTCTGGCTCGATATGGCCCGCCGTTCCGCTCGCGCCGTCCTGCGCCTGGAATCCATGGGCCTTACTATGAACAAGGTTCTGAGCGACTCCTCATTCGCCAACGCCATGGTCGTGCATGCGGCTTTTGGCGGTTCCACGAACCTTATTCTGCACATCCCCGCAATTGCCCACGCCGCTGGCCTTCGCCGCCCCACAGTGGAAGACTGGACGCGCATCAACCGCGAAATCCCCCGCCTGGTGGATGCCCTGCCCAATGGCCCGCGCTACTTCCCCACGGTGCAGGTCTTTATGGCCGGAGGCGTTCCCGAAGTCATGTTGCATCTGCGTCGCGCCGGTCTGCTGGACACCAGCGCCATGACGGTTTCCGGCGAAAATATCGGCGTCATGCTGGACTGGTGGGAACAGTCCGAACGCCGCGCAGCCGTTCGCAAGGTGCTGCGGGAACGTGATGGCATTGATCCCGATCACGTCATCATGGATCCCGATTCTGCCCGCCACAACGGTCTCACGTCCACCGTCACGTTCCCGGTCGGCAATCTCGCGCCGGGTGGTTCTGTCATCAAGAGCACTTCGATCGATCCCTCCGTAGTGGATCCCGATGGTGTGTATCGCAAGCGCGGTCCCGCCCGGGTTTTCCAGACTGAAAATGCCGTCATTTCCGCCATCAAGAGTAATGGCCCGGAACGTATCAAAGAGGGCGATGTCATCGTCCTGATCTGCCGCGGCCCCATTGGTTCCGGCATGGAAGAGATTTTCCAGATCACCTCGGCGCTGAAGCATCTTTCGTTCGGCAAGCATGTCGCGGTTCTGACGGACGCGCGCTTCAGTGGCGTCTCCACCGGTGCCTGCATCGGCCACATCACTCCCGAAGCCCTGGCCGGTGGTCCTATCGGCAAGGTTCTGGAAGGCGACCTGATCGAGATCATTATTGATCGCAACAACCTCACTGGCACCGTGAATCTGGTTGCCGGGGACGAAGTTCTCGCCCAGCGTCCACTGCGCCCCGATCTCGCCTCGGACCCGCGTCTGCCAAACGACACACGCCTTTGGGCCCTGCTGCAAAATGCCAGCGGCGGCACCTGGGGCGGCTGCGTTTTCGATCTGGATGCCATTTCAAAACGGCTCAGCTAATCCTCGGCCAATCCAGCCGTAAAGGGGGACTGGTATTTCATATCCCCTCAAGTTCTCCCGCCATCCTGCCGATAAACCAGCAGGATATGTTTGCAATCGTCGGAATAGCTATCGTGTTCGCGGCCATCCTCGGTGGCTTTGTGATGGAAAAAGGTCCCCTGGCCGTTCTGGTGCAGCCTGCCGAACTGGTCATCATCGGCGGGGCTGCCATCGGAACGTTGTTCATCGCCAATCCGCTGCCTCTGGTCATCAAGATCTTCAAGTGCGTACTGGGCGTCCTGTCCGGCAGCAAGTACACCAAAGACTTCTATCTCGAGAGCCTGAAGATGTTGAACGACATTTTCACCTTTGCCCGCAAGCGCGGCATGGCAAAGCTGGAAGAAGACGTGGAAAATCCGGACAAAAGCGCCGTCTTCTCCAAATATCCGAAGCTTATCAAAGATCATCACATGCTGCATTTCATCTGTGACACTCTTCGCACGGCGGTGTCCGGAGTGGTGCCGCCACACGATCTGGATGCGATGCTGGAGGCCGACATCGACATTCATCACCACGAAGCGATGCTGCCGGCGAGATCCCTGGCAACTGTTTCGGATGCGCTTCCGGGCCTGGGAATCGTGGCTGCCGTACTGGGCGTCGTCATCACCATGAGCGCTCTCGGTGGTCCTCCCGAAGAGATCGGTAACAAAGTGGCAGCGGCTCTGGTAGGAACCTTTCTCGGCATCCTGCTTTGCTATGGCGTTGTCTCCCCAGTAGCAGCCAATCTGGAAAAAACCATTGATGCCGAGGGCCAGTTCTACCAAATGCTGCGCGCTGGCCTGATGGCATTTGCAAAGGGAATGGCCCCGATGATCTCGGTCGAGTTCGCCCGCCGCGCCATCCCGCATGATTTCCGCCCTACGTTCAAAGATATGGAGACGGCCTGTAAGGGTGGGGCTCCGGCAGTAATAGCGGCATAAGCAATGGCAAGGCAACCGCAACAGATCATCATCATTCGCAGGAAGAAGGTCGTCCACGCCGGACAGCATGGCGGTGCGTGGAAGGTTGCCTATGCCGACTTCGTGACGGCGATGATGGCTTTGTTCATCGTGCTTTGGCTTCTCAGCAGCAGTGAGCAGGTTCAAAAAGCTGTCGGCGGATACTTCACTGACCCGAAAGGCCACGGCAAGGAACTTGGCAACGGCTTGCGTGGGGCCGGAAGCGAGAGTCTGGCCATCCACAAAGACGACATGAAGAAGCTGAAGGAGAAGCTGGAACGGGCCGTCAAAGACACCGGATCACTCGATAAGATTAAGGACCACGTCGTTATCACCGTCACCGGCGAGGGACTCCGCGTGGAAATGATTGAGGACGAGAAGGGCATGTTCTTCGAGTCCGGCAGCCCGGTGCCTACGGAATACGGTAAAGAGCTTCTTGAAACGCTGGCAATGGAAATCGGAAAACTTCCGAATAAGATCACTATGGAAGGCCATACCGACGCCAAACCGTTCCTCGGACGCTCCGATTACTCCAACTGGGAACTGTCGACAGACCGGGCGAACGCGGCACGCCGCTGGATGCAGACGCACGGTGTTCACGACGATCAGGTCACCCAGGTCCGGGGCTTTGCCGACCAGAGCCTGCGCGATCCCACCAAGCCCGAAGACGCATCCAACCGTCGCGTCACATTGATTATCCAGTACCAAAAGCAGGAACCCGGCGCAGCGGCAGCGGCCGCGACAGCAGCGGCCGCGAAAGCCTCCGCCGAAGCCAAACCCTTGCCCGCTGGCGAGCAGAAAAAGGCTGCGGAACCCGGGAAAACGATTCCGGAGCACAACAAGTAAACCCGCTTGACAGCCTTGCGGCCCGGCTCTGCTCATCATCGGGGCGTAATGCCATCTCTCGTATAATGAGAGACATCCCCGAAATGAATCCTCCGACTCCGGATCTGAAGCAGACGCTAAATCTGCCTCGCACGAATTTCTCTATGAAGGCCAATCTTCCCCAGGCGGAGCCGAAGATGCTCGCCCGCTGGGCGGAGGAAGACCTTTACGGACAAATTCGCACATCACGCGCGGGAAAACCGACTTTTATCCTGCACGACGGCCCCCCGTACGCCAACGGGCGTATTCACCTCGGCACCGCCTTCAACAAGATCATTAAAGATTTCATCGTCAAGTCGAAGACCATGGCTGGCTTCGACTCCCCTTACGTTCCTGGCTGGGACTGCCATGGCCTCCCTATCGAACACAAAGTCGATCTGGAGCTTGGAGCAAAAAAAGCGCAGATGACTACGGCGCAGATCCGCCGCGTCTGCCGTAAGTACGCGGAAAAGTGGATCGATATCCAGCGCGCGGATTTCAAACGTCTGGGCGTCCTCGGATCGTGGGAGCATCCTTATCTCACGATGAGCCCGAAGTACCAGTCCGTCATCGCCGGCGCTTTCGTCGATTTCCTCGACAAAGGCTTTGTTTACAAAGGCTTAAAACCGGTCAACTGGTGCATCCACTGCCGTACCGCGCTGGCGGAAGCCGAAGTCGAATACGAGAATCACAAGAGTCCGTCCATCTGGGTTCGTTTCGCGCTCACCTCAGACCCGGCCCTTGTCGATCCCGCGCTGGCCGGTAAGCGTGTGTTCGGCCTGATTTGGACCACCACCCCTTGGACCATCCCCGCCAACCTGGGAATCGCTTATAACCCCAGGTACGAGTACGTGGCGGTGGAAATCAACGGCGAGGTCTACATCATCGCTGCCGACCTTCTTCAGATCACCGGGCAAAAGGTCGGCTGGCCTGAGAT
>JAUZEU010000804.1 GCA_030838885.1 Bryobacterales bacterium
GAACGCAAAGATGGTGGATCCTGACGCGACTGCGATCAACTCTTTGCCGTCGAACGAGTAGGTCATCGGAGATGCTTTCCACAAGTTGTTTGTCTCGAAGCTCCAGAGAACTTTTCCCGAAGAGGCATCGGCGGCCATGAACGCTCCGCCTTCAGCGCCAAGAAACACCAGACCAGTTGCCGTGGCCAGCGTGCCGCCCCAGGATTGCGCGGGCCCGGGCTGAGGCAGTTCCCAAACGACCGCACCAGTCCGTATATTCAGAGCCTTTAAAACCCGCACGGGTTTTGGATCGTCCGCGGTGCGCTGTGAGCCGCCCAGGAAAGTCTTGCCAGCCGCCCACTCCGCACCTTCGGATTTCCGATAGATGCTGCATTTCTCAAACGTCTGGAAGTACAGGAGCCCCGTGGCGGGATTGTAGGAAGGAGAGAACCAGTTTGTAGCTCCGTCCTGCGATGGGCAAACCAGAGTGCCCGCTGCGGTAGGTTCCTGATTCGGTAGTTTGACGGGCCGGCCATCCGTACCGATTCCGCTTGCCCATGTCACCTTGCTCAGAAACTGCTTCGCCAGCAAGAGCTTGCCATCGACTCTGTCGAAAACGTAAAAGAAGCCATTGCGGTCGGCATGAAGCATCAACTGCCGCTGTTTCCCCTGCCACTCCGCGTTGATCAAAATCGAGGTTTCTGTCGCGTCCCAGTCCCAGAGATCGTGCGGCGTGAACTGGTAATGCCATTTGAGCTTACCCGTCTTGCGGTCCAGTGCGAGAATGCAGTCGGAGTAGAGATTGTCACCGCCGCGTCTATCACCGTTGTATTCTTCACTGGGGTTTCCCGTTGGCCAGTAGACGGTGTCGAGTTCGGGATCATAGCTGCCGGTAAACCACGTGGGCGCGCCGCCATGTGCGCTGCTGTTGGCCGGCCAGGTTTCCGAACCAGGTTCCCCGGGCTTTGGAATCGTGGAGAAGCGCCACGCCTCTTTCCCCGTAGTCTGATCGAACGCGACAACAAAACCATTCGCGCCGTGTTCGCCGCCCCCAACCCCGGAGATGACCAGATCGCCGGCGGTGAGAGGGGCAGAACTTGCGAAGTAATTCAAATGCCAATCCGCAATCTCTGAGTCCCACAGCACGTCTCCAGTGAAGCGGTTGAGTGCAACCAGGTGAGCGTCGCCTGTTTCGAGAAAGGCGCGGTCGCCTGCAACCGCTACGCCGCGGTTTGCCGATCCATTCCCTGACATTCCGGGTGTTCTCGGCCTGCGGTAACGCCAAAGCTGACGGCCGGTTCCTGCGTCAAGCGCATAGCATTCGTTTGGACTGGTGATGTACATCAGCCCGCCGGCAACCACGGGCGTCATCTGCAGATTTCCCGCGTTGGGCACGGTGAACGACCACTTTGCGGATAAACGAGAAACGTTGGTCTTATCGATCTGTTTCAGCGCGGTGTAGCGGTTGCCGCGCGGATCACCGTTATAGGCTGGCCAATCGGTGTCGGAAGTTACTTCGCGGAAGCGCTCTCCGGCGCGGCGCAGCAAATGAATCCGCTGATCGTCCGTTCGCAGCTGCAGATCCGAAAATCCCTCCCCCAGCACTTGCCCGTCCAGTATCTTGCCGTCTGTTGTCTGGACTTTTCTGCGTTCCACGGGTGCGCCGGGGCGCGTCTGAATCCGGCGGAGATACGCGACGAGACTGGTCATCTCGGGATCAGGCGCGGGATTTGGCGGCATACCCCGGTTGGGGAGCCCATCGTGGATGAGAGTGATCAGATCTTTGTCATTGTGAGATGGCAGGCGCCCGACGATCGACGGACCCATCTCGCCGCCCCTGCCATCCGACCCATGGCATCTGGAACAACGGCTCTCAAAGGCGGCACCGCCGGGATCGGCATTTTGGGCATACAGGGCTGACGCGAGAAACAGGAAGGCGCAGAGGCTTGACTTGGACATGCGTTTTCAGGGCTTGCACCGAGACTATCACGAGCGAGATTTCGGTCACGAAGCGGCGTTACTTTGCCAGGCGAGTGGCTTGCCGGGAGGCCAGGCGCCACTGGCCGGAGTTCTTCACCCACACGTGCAGAACATCCATGGGGACGATGTTGGTGGGGCTGTGCCAAAGGTCGACCCGGCCTGTGACCAGCGCGGTGTTGCCGTACACCCGAACGTTCTGGTTTGAGTACTCGATTTTCGTGATGACCGATGATCCGGTTGTGTTCGCCTTGATCACATCCGCTTTGGATTCGATCTGTCCGCCCGAATGCACGTACCTCAGGTCGTCATTCAGCAACTTGTCGAGTGCAGGCCCGTCGCGGTGGATCAGGGACTGACTCAGCGCATTCATGGCGGCCAGTACGGTTTTCGATTCCGCGTCGGAGTCGGCACCGCATAGCGTGCCTGCCAGAACAAATGCGCTCATTAACAGCATTGAAATGATTTTCATATTGTTTTCTTTGGGACCCGGCCCGCCGCAAGCTTATCAAAGTATACGGCCTGGAACAGGCCCAATGTTCTGATGAGAATCATTCCCGGCCGGTGCGGGTTGCTGTGACTTTGGCCTTGTTATTCAGGCCTTCGGCAACGCCGCTGGGAAGCAGCTTCTGGTCGCAGATAGTGGAGGATGAGTTTGCGGCGCTGACGCAGGGCTGTTGCAGACAGTGTTGCCGCAACATCGCTCATTTCTACGGCCGTACGGAACGTATCAGATCTTCCTGCACTTGCGAAAAGCCCGAAGGTACTTCGAACCACACGGCGTCTACGGAAGCGGAAGAGTAGCGCGTCACCTCCATTGTCATCTCCATAAGAGAGCCGGGGGCAGAAGTGTTAGTCCCGCCAGCCTGCGGGTTAGCATCAGCAACGGTGGTGTCGTCTTTCTTACGCCGTCCGAGCCCACCCACGCCGAACCGCCCACCGATGGCTGCACCGAGCGCGCCGCTTACGGAAGGAGTGGTCACGGGAGCGCGTGGCGGCTGAGCCTGGGACTGCTCCAAATGGTTCGCATCTCCTTCTACATTGCCGCCGACCTTCATGGTTGAGATGACGGGCATGCCGTCCAGCTTTGATCCCTCTTTATAAAATTCTCCCATTGCACGCGCGATGTCTGGCCGGTTCATGATCGGGTTCGTGCCCGGCATCCAGGAGAGTTTTTCGCCCATGCGGCGGTAGTAATCACGTACTTCCTGATAACCCGCCACGTTCGGTGCGATCCACATGTCCGTCACCATATCCAGGCCGCCCCGAGCGCCGGACTGTGCATCCTTGCCCTGGATCGCCATGGTCATCACAATCTCGTGGACTTCGTTGCCGTTGATCGACTTCGTCTGGCCAGTGTCCCGCAATTTGACGTCAACGCTGACATCAGGAGCGGGCTGAGCACTGCCTTTTTGCGTCTTCCGCAGCATCTCGTCCATTGCCTGCTTCATCTGTGCAAACGTACTGACTGAGTACGTCTTAGCCGCATAGTTTATATGTGTGATCGTTTCCTTATCGATATCTGTAATAGTGGCGGAGTCGGGAGTTTTGTGAACCATGCGATTGCCTTTGATGGCAATGGTGGACTGAATCGGGTCCATCGTTTTACGCGCATCCTTTGAGAATGCACCCGCAAACTTCATCATGCCGATGAGAGCTCCGCCAGTAATTTTGCTGGTCTGATCATAGGTAAAGTCGGCTTGCAGATCTACTGCCGGAATACCGATCAGAACCACCATAAATGCTCTGCCAACGGTCATAAGAGATCTCCTGACAAGCCGTATTGCCACGACGATGATACCGCGGCCGAAGCCCGGGTGAAGCCGGAAATAAATCAGCAGGAGTGATATAACAAACAATTCCAATAGTCGGCGCGTCGGGCGCTCTAGGCTTGCTGAGTCACACCGGGTCGATTGCAAAACGTGTTCCAGATTAGCAGCAACGCCGACATTGTGCAGGCCAGAGCGACCCACTGCAGGAGACCGGCGAAGCCAATTGACCCTCGCAGAAAGCCGGCGAGGTAAATCATTAGCGTCGCTGCAATACCACCGGTCATATTCAGCAGGCCCGAGGCCATGCCAAATTGAGTCCGGGGGACCACTTCGTAAGCGGCAGCGAACACGTTCGCAATCATGAGACCCGCAAAAAAGCCATAGAACGAAGAGAACAGGGTCGCGTAGAAGAGCGAGTGTACAGCGAATGTCAGATAGCCGAATGGCGCAGCCAGGATCATTCCTGCTGCGGCGATGTAGAAGCGGGCCGGCGGTATGCGGGGGGCGAGGCGGTCGGCGAGGATACTACCGGTCAGGACTCCGCAACCACATGCAACCTGGACGAAGACCGTACCCTGAAAGCCACTTGCCGTCATCGAGAGGTGATACCGCTCCGCCAGAAACGACGGAAGCCAGGCATAGAAGATCCAAAGCATGGCGCAGTGTGCGAAGAAGGCGACCGAGAGCGCAACATAGCCTGCTGACAGGAAGGCTGTGCGCGCGTTCTGCGGCATGAAAATCTTCGCCGGGGGCACGGAAGGCGGAAGTTTTCGTGCGAGGAAGGCCGCGTAGACCGAGCCGGCCAGTGCCGCGAAAGTGCAACCTGTGCGCCAACCCTGGTGGTCGGCCATCCAGCCGCCATACCAGCCCCCGGCTATGATACCGGCGAGCTGCGCGGATTGATGGATGCCCAGCGCTCTCGAGCGGGTAGAGGCGGAGTGGGCTTCGGCCAGCATTGCCACGGCGGCGGGGTAGTAAAGAGCTTCGGTAATGCCCATCATTGCCCGCCACCAGAGGAAGACCGGCACTGACTTGCTGAACCCACACGCAAGCGTGGCGAGACTCCAAAGAACCATGCTGGCGACGATCATGCGTTCACGGCGCAGCCGGTCGGCAAGCCATCCGGCTATTGGCATGGCGAGCGAATAAACCCATGTGAAGACGGAACCGATGAGGCCCAGTTGTGTGTCTGTGAAGTTTAAATCGGACTTCAATGCGGGGTAGATGGAGAAGACCATCTGCCGGTCAATATAATTGAGGCCGAGCGCGATCCAAAGGAACGCGACTAACCAGTACGCACGATGATGGCCGGTATCAATCAAGCCTGGCCCGAAGCTCCGCGAGAGGCACGCGCGAGTGTTGGGCGAGCGCTTCCAGATCGATGTGAACGCCCAGGCCGGGTTTGGCGGGAATGGCCAGCATGCCATCGCTGTCGAGATGCCAGCCACCCACTGCAAGCTCATCGATAAAAGGCGAACCCGTGAGGTATTCGACCAGGTCAGTATCGTGGAAGGCGGAGGCGAGTTGCAGGTCGGCGGCAAGTCCAACGACGGTGTTCCACCCGTGCGGGATGAAGCGGATGCCATGGTCGCGAGCCATCTGCGCAATGCGGCGCTCTTCGCTGATGCCTCCTACTTTGGTGACGTCCGGCTGCACGATATCAAACGCGCCTGCTTCGAGCCAGGGCTGAAAAGACTGACGCCTGGTGAGCACTTCCCCACCCGCGATGGGCACGGGGGAACTCTGGCGCAAATTCACGTAATCCTGGAGGGCGTCCGGATGAAGAGCTTCTTCGAACCAGTGGACGTCGAAGTCCGCGAGCATCTCGGCCGTCCGGAGAGCCCACTTGTAATTACCGGGCCAGAAGGCGTCGCTTGCACCCGCGTCCACCATCAGCAGTGCTTCGGAGCCGATTGCTTCGCGGGCAGCGTCGACAATGGCTTCGTCCATTGCGTTGCTCTTGCGTCCAAACGGCCCCCAGCCGATCTTGAAGGCGCGGAAGCCCTGCGCCTTCACCGGCAGCAGCACGTCGGCCATTTGTTCGGGTTCGCGCATCAATAAAGACGCATAGGGCCGCACGCGCTCGCGATAGCGTCCACCCAGAAGACGGCCCACCGGCTGGCCTGTGACTTTACCGAGAATATCCCAAAGCGCGATGTCGATACCGCTGATGGTGTGCGTGATAGCGCCTCCGCGGCCGAGCCAAAAGGTGTTCTGGTGAAGTTTCTCGGTGACGCGTTCTGGTTCGAGTGCATTCTCGCCGGCGAACAGAGGCCGCAGAACGGAAAGGGAAGCGCGCACCAGGTCCTCACTGGTGAAGACGCTGCCCCAGCCCACTATGCCTTCGTCGGTGATGACTGCAATGAGCGTGTGTACACAATCTTCAGGCTGCAGCTCGTTCGACCAGCCGCCTTCTGGCGTACTGCCACGGAGGCCGAAGGCGTGGACGTCGCGAATTTTCATTATTTGTTGGATCCTCGTTGAAAGATGGTGGCTTTCGGCGTGAACGTGACGTTGTCGTCCAGTGGAAAGACGGGTCGCGAGCAGCGTGTGTGGCCCAGGCTTTTCAGATTGGGGCTGGTGGAGCCCGGTGCATCCACGTTGATGACGAGTTGGGCCCCTTCGTCGAACATGTGGGGCTGGCAGTGCGGCGACTTCACCACTACGGCATCGAAGTGTGCCGGATCCTGCCCGAGCGCGTAGAAGAGCGAACGGTCATAGAGGCTGACCGCCTTGCTGGTGACGGCGAGGGAAATGTTATCGAGTTGCAGAAGTGCAGTGGGGCCGCCGTTCCACATGCAGCCGTGTGACTCACTGCGGAACTGTCCGTCATGCAGGATGCGCACGCGGACTTCGAGCTCAAGTGGCAGGAAGCGAGCGGTATCCAGGCTGCCGCCGATTTTGACGCGGATGGTTTTGCCGACACCGGCGGCAAAGGCCTGCGCCACGGCTGGTGCATCGACAATCGGGACGAGAGCAGTCCGGCGGAACCCTGCCTCCAGAAGGGCGCGGAGGATCGCATTACTGTCGCCGGAAGCGCCGGAACTTGTGGCATCGGCGGCATCGACGAGGACGACGCGGCCAGTCGCTTCCGCAGCCATGCGAACGCTTTCGGTCAGTCCGGTGACTGGCTGTTGAAGATGGTCGCGCATCTCCCAAAACTGGCTGGCAATACGAAGCGCTTCGCATTCGGCGAGATTGGCATCGCCATCCGTTACGACAAGGACGTTGGTTCGCAGATCGGGAACATCGGTGAAAGGATTGCCGATGAACATGCCGGCCGACAACCCGGACGTACTGTTCTCAACCGCAATACAGTCGCGGACGCAGCGTCCGAACATGCCGGTGGCGGTCTTTAATTCATTGCCTCTGACGAGTGCCGGGATCGCGACGCGTGCGGTGACGGGATGTACTTCACCAGCAAGAATTCGGAGAAGCAGTCGGGCGGAGCGTTCGCCGGTTTCGAAGAAATCGACGTGCGGGTAAGTGTGGTACAGAACGACTGCGTCGGAGTGTTCGATGATTGGGTCCGTGAGGATGCCGTGCAGGTCAAGGGACGTAACGATGGGGATGCGATCGCCTACGATCCTGCGTGTCTCGGCGAGAAGATAGCCCTCGATATCATGTTCCGTTTCCGATGCGAACGCACCGTGCAATGAGAAGTAGATGGCATCTACGTCACTGTTGGCGCGGACGGCGTCCAGGAATTCGGCTGCGATGTGACGGAAGTCGGCGTCGGCGAGCGTGCCGCCAGAGGTGATGGCGCGGCAGCTATAACCGGGGATAACAGCGACTTCGGGATGAGATGCGAAAACGTGGAGTGCTCCGCCGACTTCAGTGCCGATATCCCGATGAAGTTCGAGTATGTCGGCACCGTGCGTGATAGAGAAATCACATAGGCGGCCGAGGACTGGGTTGAAGGACGAGATCTCCTGTTTGCATTCGTTGACGAGGATGCGGTGCATGGCCAGCCGTGAAGTGGTGATTATATAAGCTGCACTTCACGCAACGATCTCGTGAATGACATTTCCGCCAACGTCTGTAAGCCTGAACTGTCGGCCCTGGAAAAGATATGTCAGCTTCTGGTGGTCGATTCCCAACAGGTGGAGAATTGTCGCCTGCAGATCATGGACATGAACGCCCCCATCCGCCACGTTAAAGCCATAATCGTCCGAACTGCCGTGCGCGTGCCCTGGCTTGACCCCGCCGCCCGCCATCCACAGTGAGAACACTCGCCCGTGATGATCGCGGCCATAACTGGTGGGCTTGAGCGTACCCTGGGCGTACGGAGTTCGGCCGAACTCACCACCCCAGATGACGAGAGTATCTTTCAACATGCCGCGCTGCTTCAGGTCGAGAATGAGACCGGCCGCGGGCTGATCGGTATCGCGTGCCAGAACCGGCAGCTTTTCCGTGAGCCCGCCATGGTGGTCCCAACCACGGTGATACAGCTGAATGAAACGGACGTTGCGCTCGGCCAGGCGGCGAGCCAGCAGGCAGTTCGCCGCAAAGGTTCCGGGCTTACGGGAATCCGGGCCATAGAGAGTGTGTACGTGTTCCGGCTCACGGGAGGTGTCGACCAGATCGGGAACACTGGTTTGCATCCGGAACGCCATCTCATACTGCGCAATTCGTGTCTCGATTTCCGGGTCGCCCACCCGCTGGTGCAGTTGCGTATTCAGCGCTGCAAGCGAATCGAGTTGCATGCGGCGAAGCTCCGGCGAAATGCCGGGTGGATTCGAGAGATCGAGTACGGGGTCGCCCGCGCTTCGAAACTGCACCCCCTGATATCGACTGGGCAGGAATCCGGAGCCCCATAACCGCGAGAGCAAACCCTGATCCGCCATGCCATTGCCGGGCAGGGAATTCAGTACCACGAACGAGGGCAGATTTTCGTTCTCGCTGCCCAGCCCGTAGTCGATCCAGGAGCCGAAGCTGGGGCGGCCCGGCAACTGGCTTCCCGTCTGCATGAAGGTAATGGCCGGGTCATGATTGATGGCTTCTGTGTGGACGCCGCGCAACATGCAGATATCATCGGCAACTTTGCCCGTGTGGGGCAGCAGGTCGCTGAGCCAGCGGCCGCACTGCCCATGCTGCTGGAAGCCATATATCGTTGGGACTACCGGGAAGCGGTCCTGCTGAGCCACCATGCCGGTGATGCGCTGCGTGCCGAAGACAGACGGAGGAATGTCCTGGTCGTAGCGGCCTTTCATCTCCGGCTTATAGTCAAACAGGTCGAGATGCGACGGGCCGCCCGCCTGGAATAAAAAGATGACGCGTTTGGCTCGCGGCGCAAAGTTGGGAAACAGACGCGATGCAGCGGTCGCCGCTGAGTCGCCCAGAAGGGCGTGCAGGGCCGCGGCGCCGAGCCCGTAGCCAGTGCGTGCCAGAAGCTCACGACGGGAGGTGAATATTATGTAATTGCGGCATTCCATACGAATCGTCAGCCCTTCGTGATTACTTCGTCCATGTTCAGAATGATGTTGGCAACGGCGGTGTATGCGGCCAGTTCGGCCGCAGCTATCGATGAATCTGAGCGGGATGCGCCGACCGCTATCAGGGTCCGCGCACCGGCTTCATCGGCGCGGTAAGCCGTCAGCATTTGGTCGAGGCTGGTTCGCAGAACCCGCAACTCATGTTCCTCTGGTGCGCGTCCGGTAGCAAGGCGGAACGCAAATACCAGCCGGGCCTGCGGATCCGGGCCGCCTTCCCGCATAGACCGCTCAGCCAGCTTGCGCGCAGCCTCTACGAAGATGGGGTCGTTCAGCAGCGTCAACGCCTGCAGCGGTGTGTTGGTGTTGGAACGGCGCACAATACAGACCTCGCGGTCCGGCGCGTCGAACACGTTCATCACCGGGTGCGGCACAGTGCGCTTCCAAAACGTATACAGGCTGCGGCGGTAAAGATCGTCGCCTTTGCTCTCCACCCATGTGGTGCCGGGATAGGTCGCCGCCACGACGATGCCTTTGTAGAGATCCGGCGGTTGATAAGGGTAAACGCTCGGGCCGCCAACGCGCGGCTTCAACAGGCCGGATATCTGAAGCGCCTGATCGCGAATGGCTTCTGCAGGCAGGCGGAAGCGCGGTCCGTGCGCCAGCAGGCGATTCTCCGGATCGCGCGCGATCAGTTCCGGCGAGCCGGCCGAATCCTGACGGTACGTGGATGAAAGCACCATCTGTTTCATCAGCGCTTTGACGTTCCACCCGGAATCGACGAACTCACGCGCCATCCAGTCCAGCAGCTCCGGATGGCTGGGCCACTCGCCTTGCAGGCCAAAGTTGTCACTGGTCTTGACCAGACCCTGCCCGAATAGCTGTTGCCAGAAGCGGTTGACCACGACCCGCGACGTGAGCGGATGGTCGGGCTTAGTCAGCCATCGTGCCAGACCCAGGCGATTCTTCGGAGCGCCCGCGGGCCACTTTCCCAGCAGTTCTTCTGGTACACCCGCGTCCACCTTCTCCCCCGGCACGTCATAGGAGCCGCGCAGCAGAATGTGGGTTTCTCGCGGGCTCGGCATCTCCTGCATCACCATCACGGTGGGGACATCGCGGCGAAGAGCCAGCAGTTCGGCGCGCAGTCGCTGGAGTTTCGCGAAATTGTTTGCGAAATCTTTGTTGGAGGACTTCAGTTCAGCCTCACGCAGCCATTTCAGTTCTACAGCCGAAGCGTTGCGCTCACGCTGGTGCTCCGCTGCAAGCGGCAGAGCGCGGGTCTCAAACACACCAGCAATTTCAGCGGGCTTGAGGGCGCTGTTCCAAAAGCTGATCTCACCCAGTTGTCCCGCAAACTTCGCACTCTCCTTGCCGTTATCCCAACCGATGCGAAAAGTGGTCTGCGTGGGTTTATCGCCCTTCGCATCCGGCAGCGTCAGATCGTCATTGAGGACGACGGTCGGCACCTCTTGTCCGTCCACGAACATCTGCACCCAGGCGGCACGAACCCGCATGTCGCTCGTTTCCGTTGTTCCCTTGTAAGCCAGTGCCACATGCCGCCACTCTCCCGGCGGCAGGCCAGCGCCTTCGGACCGTACGCGAATTGAATAGGCGGGAAAACGCTGGCTCAGCCGAAACTCCAACTCACCGCCTTTCAGACGGACTTCGATACCGCTGCCGTAGGTCGCCGCCGCAGTGTTCTGGGAATAGTCAATGGCGGAGAGCAGCGCCACATCCTGATCCGCCGCGGCGGGATTCAGCCACGCGCTGAAGGTGAGGGGCTCGCGCTTCGATATGGGCACCGGCTTCGGAGCCATTCCACCAACAGTGCAGGAGTTACTTTCGCACAGGATTTGGGTGGGCGGCGGGTCGCCCTGTGTGTTGGCGGCAGCAATGTTCCTGTGCGGCTTCCACGACTTCTCGCCGCGCTCGACCTTCATGGAAAGCGTGCCAATCGCAGCTTCGAGCGTACGCATCCTGCTCTGCTGTTCGGCAGTGGGCGCCGGAATCATCGGCACCGCATTGGCAACCCGGCCGTCCTCGCCCAGTTCAGCGATGTTATTGAAGAAGGCCGAGAACCGGTAATGGTCGCGCTGAGTTATAGGATCGAATTTGTGGTCGTGGCAGTGAGCGCACTCCAGCGTGAGCCCCAGCCATGCCATGCCCAGCGTTCGGACACGGTCGGCCACATACTCCACCCGGTACTCTTCTTCAATAATGCCGCCTTCGGAATTGATCACATGATTGCGTTCGAAGCCGGTGGCAATACGCTGATCGAGCGTTGCATTCGGCAATAAGTCACCGGCTAATTGCTCGGTGAGAAAGGCATCGTAGGGCTTGTTGGAGTTGAAGCTTTGGATGACCCAGTCGCGCCAGCGCCACATAGACCGCTCTGCATCGTTGTTAAAGCCGTGCGTATCCGCATAGCGTGCAACATCAAGCCAATCCATCGCCATGCGCTCACCGTACGCGGGTGAGGCCAGGAGGCGATCCACAGCGGACTCATAGGCGGCTTCACCATGTTCTTTCACATCCTTTGCGAAGGAGTCGAGTTCGGCAGGTGAGGCAGGCAGGCCGGTGAGGTCCAGCGAAACGCGCCGGAGCCAGGTTCCGGGGGGCGCCGCGGGACCGGGATGAAGGCCTTCCGTCTGCAATCGCTGGCTTACGAAAGCATCGATGGGATTTCTGATCCAGCCAGAGTTGCCCGTCTGTGGAATGGCGGGCCGCTGAGGAGGAACGAAGCTCCAGTGTTTGGTATATCTGCCGCCTTCTTCGATCCAGCGCTTCAGAATCGCGATCTGCTCGGGCGTGAGGGTCCTGTTGGAAGACACCGGCGGCATCCGCCTGGATTCCTGCGCGGCCGTAATGCGTCCGTACAAAAGG
>JAUZEU010000815.1 GCA_030838885.1 Bryobacterales bacterium
CGCCTCCGTCAACTGGCCCTCGCCTGACCTGTCACAGCAACGGCTCGCTCTGGGCGAAGCTTCCGGCGCATTGCTCGATCGCGCGCGTTACGGCCTTTATCCGCCTGGCTCCACCTTCAAAGTGGTCACTGCCATCGCGGCCCTGCGTGTGGATCCGAATCTTGCGCACCAGCAGTATCAATGCGTCCGCCTGCCCGATGGCCGTAACGGTAATTTCGTGGGCAATTCGAAGCGCCCCATTCGCGACGACGTGGAAGACACCGGGGCTCACGGCACTCTCGACATGAACCGCGCGCTCGTCGTCTCGTGCAACGCTTACTTCGCTCAGTTGGGCACCTATAAGGTCGGCGCCCGGCAACTGCTCGATACAGCGAAACTCATCGGTATCTCGGTTGCTAACCCACCCACTGTGAAAAACCTGCAGCCGCAAATGCCGCAGATTTCTTACGGGCAAGGCCAGGTGGTAGTCTCGCCGTTTCAGATGGCGCGCGTGGCATCTGCTATTGCGGCTGGCGGAGCCATTCCGTATGGTCGCTGGGTCACCGATGACAGCAACAGCCGCACTGCACTCCCGCAGCGGTTGCTGCCCGTGAACGTGGCTGACATCCTCGCGAAGGACATGCGGGGCGTTGTTACCAGCGGTACAGGGCGGCGGCTCGCGGCCATCAATCCGCCCATTGCGGGAAAGACGGGAACCGCGGAACTGGCAACTGCTCCGTCTCATGCGTGGTTCATCGGTTTCGCGCCTTATTCGGAAGCGCCTGCTCCCAAGCGGATCGCCTTCTCCATTCTGGCGGAAAATGGTCATTACGGCGGTACGGCTGCGGCGCCCATGGCGGGCGATTTGGTAGCGGCCGCACAACGGTTGAAACTAATTCCATGAGCATTCTGCGGCGAATTGAAAAGACACTCGATGAGCGACTGCGGGGTATCTTCGGTCGCTCCGGCTCCGGACCTGGCTCCAGTGAAGCCATCGAGCTTTATCGCGAAGCGCTCGACCAGATCGCGGCCCGCGCCACCGTTGGGGTGCGTGGCGATCGTGTCTTTCCATTCGATCGGATCCGCATCGAACTGAAAGCAGACACACCGGAACGAAAATCGATGCTGGACGCGCTCTTCGCTCCCGATCCGATGGCCGGAGACGTTCGCGCAACCCTTGTAGAAGCGGGTGTCGCCATACCGGCCGCTCTCGCAATCGCCATCGATTATCCGGAAAACCCCGCCGTGGAATTACGTGTGCTGTGCGAGAAAGCTGCCGCCGCTCCCATTCCTGCATCGACTGCCAGGCCTCTCGTACCCATGCGCCTGGTAACACTTGCCGGCGCATCCTCCATCCCGGACTTCCTCATGGATCGCGCTCACATCAGCATCGGCCGCGTGGATGAGGTGCCTGACTCACTTGGTCGCGCGATCCGCCGCAACGATCTCTTCTTTCCCGAAGCTGACGCCGAAGCCAACGCCAGCGTATCCCGCGCACACGCTCACATTCGTTTTGAACCGTCCACCGGAGAGTGGAGAATTTACGATGACGGCAGCTCTCTGGGCACTTCGATCTTTCGGGAAGGCCGCCGCATTGATGTCCCTGCACATGCAGCTCGCGGGGTGACGCTGCGTGCCGGTGACGAGATTTACCTGGGACAAGCGCGGCTTCGTTTTGAAGCTCCCGTTTCCTGAACCCGGCCGTTGTAAAAATAAATCCTTCCCGGAGTGAACATTTCTTCGATGTCCATCGTCTAACCGGGAAATGAAAGTTTGCGCCCTGCTTACGCTCGCGCTTGCGGCTTCGTTGTCCGCTCAGGCCCAGGCGCCGAAGTCCGTGCTCGGCACGCTCTCGGGCTTTAATCCTAATTCCGCCGAAATCGAAGTAAAACCGGATAACGGTGCGGCCCTGGCCATCAAAATCGGTCCAGCGACTGTTGTGCAACGAATCACACCAGGTCAGACCGATCTGAGCAAAGCGGAGGTTCTCAAGATTACAGATGTAGGCTTGGGTGACCGAATTCTGGCCACACTGGGTGCTGATGGGTCCGAAGCGAAGCGCATCGTCGTAATTCCCTCCACCGACCTCGCCAAACGTGATGCAGCCGACGCTGCCGATTGGCAGAAGCGCGGTGTAGCGGGCGTTGTGACAGCGGTAAGCGGAGCTGAAATTACCGTGGAAGTGCGCTCGCTCGCTGCTGCCACAAAATTTACGGTAACCACCGGGCCGAAGACGACGTTCAAGAAGTACGCGTCCGATTCGGTCAGATATGCAGATGCGAAAGACAGCACCGCGGCGGACGTTCGCGTGGGCGATCAACTGCGCGCTCGCGGAACAAAGAACCCCGAGGGAACCAAGGTCGAAGCAGAAGCCGTTGTCTTTGGCACATTCTTAAGCAGAGCCGGCACTATCACGGCAATCAACCTGGAATCCAAAGAACTCACGATAAAAGATCTCGCCAGTAACAAACCGGTGATCATCAGCTTCACCGCGGATTCCCGTGTGAAGCGCATGCCCGATGCAGCCGCTATGGGCGCGATGATGGGAGGCGGCC
>JAUZEU010000755.1 GCA_030838885.1 Bryobacterales bacterium
GGCTGGCACAGGGAAAAGGCCGGCACCATTGAAGCGGTGCACGATGTGCTGAAGAACGAACTGGCGGCGGGAGTGCTGCCCTGCGGGCGCTTCGGGGCCAACGCGGCGTGGCTGCGGCTGGCGATCCTGACGCACAACGTACTGACGGCGCTGAAACGCTTGGCGCTGCCGGTGGAACTGTTGCAGGCCCGGCCCAAACGACTGCGCTTTCTGTTCTTCAATACGGCTGGACGGCTGGTGCATCACGCGCGGCGCACGATCCTGCGCGTGGCCAGCAAGATCAGAAGGCTGGCGCAATATCGGGGAGCGCTGCGCTTACTCCCCCTGCGCGCGTAACATTCCTTATCGAGGGATTTGCAGAGCTCTTTTGGCACGATTCCGGTGAAACCGCGCCCAAAAGTCCTTCTGGCAGTCACCTGGACGCACCCGACGCCGTGTTCTCCCTCGCCCAGACACCCGCCACCACCCCGTCGGACTCAACTCTCGTTACTGGCCCCCGTCGCTACCTCACAACCTTTATCCTCACGGCTGTCATGACCCTTATCAAAGGATTAGGGATATTGTGTGTGGCATTGACCGTCACAGTCCAGTATGATAGCCTCCTCCCAGTTGCGTCGTCCATTGCGAAGCTTGGAAATCCCAAAGGAGAATCCTCGGATGTTCAGTCGAGAGATGTCGTTGCCCTCTCTGGTCGCGCTGTCCACATTGCTATTCGCCTCTGCGCTCAGCGCCCAGGTGGACACCGGAACGATCGTCGGTTCCGTTCACGATGCTACCGGCGCGGTGATTCCAAGGGCGCAGGTGACCGTGACGAACGAAGGCACCGGAACGTCACAAACTGCCACTACCAATGACTCTGGCGCCTATGTCGTCACGCCGCTCAAAATCGGTATCTACACAGTGGAAATTGCTCATCCGGGATTCCAAAAGCAGCGCAAAACGAGCGTGACGCTGAACATCCAGCAGCAGTTGGCGGTCGACTTCAGCCTTGCTGTGGGCGATGTGAGCAGCACGGTCGATGTGAAGGCGGAGGCGCCCCTTCTGCAGACTGAAAACGGCTCAGTTGGTCAGGTGATGCAACAGCAGGCAATTAATAGTTTACCCCTCAACGGGAGAAACTATACATTCCTCGCGCGGCTTGCTCCCGGCGTGACCCAGGGACAACCGGAAGGACGTGGATTGAACGCCAATGGCTGGTTTGAGGCGAATGGGACTCGTCCTGCGCAGAACAACTATCTGCTTGACGGTATAGACAACAACAGCAGCAGCGTTGATTTTCTAAGCGGCGCGGCATATGTGGTGAAGCCACCGATTGATGCGATAGGCGAGTTCAAACTGCAGACTAACGCCTTCAGCGCTGAGTTTGGCCGTGCGGGCGGGGCGGTTCTTAATGCCACGCTTAAATCAGGCACCAACGAGTTTCACGGGAGCGCGTGGGAGTTTTTGCGCAACGACAAACTCGATGCCGCCGACTTCTTTCAGAACGCCACGGGCCAGACGAAAGGTGCGTTCCGGCAGAATCAGTTTGGCGCCAGTCAGGGTGGGCGCATCGTTCGCAATAAGAGCTTCTTTTTCGCCGACTATGAGGGAACGCGCATCCGCCAGCAGGTGCCCAAGACAGGTAACACGGTGCCCACGGCTGGCGAAAGAGCGAGCGGATTCACGGATTTTTCCGACCTGATTGCTTTGCAGAGCGGCTCGCGGACGGACGTATCGGGCCGGACTTACCCTCTCGGGACCATCTTCGATCCGGGCACTACCAGGCAGATCGGCGCGAACCAGTACCTGCGGGATGCATTCCCGGGGAACATCATTCCCGCCAGCCGGCTCGACCCCAATGCAGTGAAACTGATGAGCCTCTATCCGACGCCGACCCAGGCGGGACTGAATAATAACTACAGCATCAATCGCAATAACCGGACGGATGTGAATTCGTTTGACTCAAGGCTGGATCAGGTGATCTCGCCAAAAGACCAGTTATTCGTGCGTTACAGCCTCTCACGCAGCCCGAGTATCGCACCGCCGCCGTTCGACGGTTACGCGGATGGCGGCGGTTTCTCGGATGGGACGCAGCACGTAGACACTCAGGGTGCCGCGGTCAGTTATACGCATATTTTCAGTCCCACGCTGATTAATGAAGCCCGCATTGGTTTCAACCGTGAGCACACCTCGCGGATCCAGGCATTTGGGAATGACACCAGCAACATTCCGGGTCAGTTCGGCATCCAGGGGGTCCCGCAGATACCCGGGAATGGGGGCTTGCCCTATTTCGGTATTGGGGGACTGACTCAACTGGGACCGGCACAGTGGCTTATCAGCGACCGTTATAGTAATACTGGTCAGCTTACTGAGAACCTGACAAAGATTTACCGGAATCACAGTTTTAAAGGTGGTGTGGAGATACAGGCGATTGCGCTGCCGTGGGCTGCGCCGCCTTACGCAAAGGGCGCGTTCACGTTCAGCGGGCAATACACATCGATCCCGAATCTGAGTGACGGCAGCACGGGGCGTGCGCAGTTCCTGCTAAATCCGGTGAATATGGCTACCGGCGTTCCTTTGGGAGGCTCAGATTCCGTGAGTGCGTCGAATTTCGGCGTCGTTTCGAGTACTCGTAATTATTATGGCGCCTACTTCCAGGACGATTGGAAGCTGCATCCGAAGCTGACCCTGAATGTGGGGTTGCGCTGGGATTACTTCTCTCCGACCGGCGAAAAATATGGGGCGCAGGGGAACTTTGTTCCCGGAGCACCAGGGACAGCTCAATTTCTGATCCCGTCGAATCGCAAGACAGATCCTGTGCTTTCACCGGCATTTGTCGCGCTCTTACAGAAGGACGGGATTAATCTTGTTTATACCGATAAATACGGATCGGGACTAAGCGCGGTTCAAAACACCAACTTTGCGCCGCGATTCGGGTTTGCTTACAAAGCTTACTCGCGGCTGGTGGTACGGGGCGGATTTGGTCTCTACTACGGTGGATTTGAGAACCGGGGGGGATCGCCGAGTCTGGGCTACAACTACCCCTTTCAATACATCTTCAGCTTCCCTGCAGCGAATTCGGTTACTCCGGTAACTTATCCGAACGGGACGATCGCGACCATTGAGAATGGAATTTCCAGTATCAACGCCACATCGTCGACGCAGGGTCTTTCGCTGCGTGGGATACAGTTGAATTACAAAACTCCTTATGTAATCAGTTATAACTTCACATTGCAATACCAGCTTGCCGCCAACGATTACCTCGAAGCGAGTTATGTAGGTTCGCTCAGCCGTCACCTGGAAACGTTCATCGGCACTAATCTGCCCTCGGTGCTGCTGCCGCCAGGAACCAATGCGCAAGCCTACGTGCCATTCCCTGATTTTGCGCGCGCTTCCTCTTATGACGACACGGTGGGCAACGCACATTACAACTCGCTGCAGACCAAGTACGAGCGGCGGTTTGCGCATGGCCTGACGGCGCTTGCGACATACACATGGGCTAAGACGCTGACGGATGCCGGCGACCTGCTGAACGGTGGTTCCGTAGGAGGCTTTCGCGCGGCTGGCATAGGCGCATGGAATATTCATGGGGACATGGGTCTGGCTCCTTTCGACATTCGCCAATCGTTTTCGGCAAACGGTTCGTATGAACTGCCGTTAGGCAAGGGCCGTAAATACATGGCGAACGCGGGGCGCTTCGCGGACGCATTACTTGGTGGGTGGAGCAGCAATTTCATTGTCACGGTGCATACCGGTTTCGCACAGACAATTGGCTGCACGAAGACAACCGGCCAGCAGACCGGATGCTATGCGCTGTATACAGGGCAGGATCCTTACGCGGGCGTACACAATTCCACGCAGTTTTACAATCCGGCGGCCTTCATGGACCCTGGCGTCGTAACCGCGGTGGGACAGACAGATTTCTCGCCGCTGGGCGGCGGCCGCTCGCAGGTCGCTGGCCCGCCGTTTCACCGTCTGGATTTTTCGATTTTCAAGACGTTTAGAGTCATGGAACACAGAAGTATCGAGTTTCGGGCCGAATCGTTCAACCTGACGAATACGCCGAATTTCGGGCAGCCCGGAAATCTGAACTACCTGAATACGAAGACGTTCGCAAACATTACCTCGACCATTGATGCTCCGAACGACGCGCGGCAGATACAACTAGCCCTGAAGTTCTATTGGTAGGAATGTTTCGGAGTCTGGCCAGCCTGCTGTTGCCCCTGCTTTGCCAGGCCGCACAAAGCGTGCCGGATACCTTTCGCGCGAGTCATGAGCGCGGCGAAGCGAGTATCCGCAAGGGCGATCTGAAGGCGGGGGTGGCCTGGCTTCGACAGGCGTACACCATCGATCCGGGAAACTACGAAAACGCATGGGATCTGGCGACGGCATGCGTCGAGACGAAGCGGCTGGAGGAAGCGCGTCGTATAGTGGAGGCTCTGTTGAAGCAGGGCGACCGGAGCGAGCTTCACAATCTCCTGGGTGAGATCGAGGAGGGCGAGGGTCATGTGGTCGAAGCTGTCAGACAGTTTGAAACAGCGGCGCGAAGCGATCCTACGGAAAAGAACGTCTTCGATCTGGGATCCGCGTTACTGAACAGCACAGGCTTTCAGCAGGCGGTGCAGATTTTTGAGTTTGGAGCAGGGAAATATGCCGGGTCGGCGAGATTGCGCGTGGGCCTGGGGATTGCATATTACTCACTCTCGCGCTATGCGGATGCCGTGGAGACGCTTTGTCAGGCAGTAGACTTGAATCCGCGCGACACAAGGGCGCTGGAATTTCTGGGAAAGATGCGCGATGTGGCTCCGGAGATGGGACAGGACGTGCGCAGGCGCCTCCACCGGTTTGCGGCGTTGTATCCGGATAACGCTGCCGCCAGCTATTACTACGGGCTCAGTCTGCTTGATGCCGACGATGAAGCAGGAGCGGAAGCACGGCTGTTGAAGGCGGTTGCGCTTGATCCGTCGTTCGCGGAAGCGCATTTCCAGCTTGGTGTGCTCTACCAGAAGCGCGACGAGGCCACGAAGGCAGTTCGCGAACTGGAGGCTGCCGTGCAATTGCGCCCCGGCCTGAAGGCTGCACATTACAGGCTCGCAGCTCTGTATAACGCGCAGGGATTAACAGAAAGAGCGCAGCGCGAACTGGAGATCTTCAGGGCGCTGCCGTAATGCCGTGCCTTGCAGAATGGGGATTACCGAAGCCACTTATCGGATTTATCCTCCAGACTGCGGAGTCGAGCGGACCGTCAGGCGTCTCATCGAGCCCCTCGAGGAAATCGAGGCCGGTCGCCGAGCTTCGCGCTGAAAGCTTGTGTAGCGCAATAACGGTCAGCGGCGCGCCGTTCGACAGCAGGAAATCGTTGCTGAGAGAAAGCCGGTAACACCAGAAAACATGCGTCGTTTTTTCAACAGGAAAAGGCCACGGGCGCCTCGGTCTTACATCGGTAATTATTCCGGCAGTAAACCTGCGGCTTCACAATTCCGCCTGGCCTCGGCATCGCCGATCCATGGAGTTATTTCTGCGCCGCGCGCCAGATATTACCGGTTATCTCGCCCAGGTTAAAAACGAGCGCGTTGCGGGTCACAGAAATTTCCAGCGGCCCGAGACCGACGTTCATGAGGGATCGCCGCGAAGTATGAAAATGATGCACGTTGAAAGGCGCTCCCACGGGATGCTTCGTAACGCGGTCGAGTCGCTGAGCCCAGATGCATCGGAAGCCATCACGCTCAGAGGTAAAGTACAGCATGTTCCCGTCCGGCGACCATCTCGGCTTATCGCCCGTATTCTCGCCGTCGGTCACCGGAATCCATTCGCCGGTGTCGGATGTTACAGGACCTTTGAATGGTGTTATGTAAATCCTGCTGCGGTCCTGCCCGGTCTTGGCCAGAAAAGCAATCCAGCGGTCGTCCGGAGAGAAGTGGGGCTGGTAAAGGCTGTACTGAGGATGACGGATCAGTTCCACTTTCCGGGCCGTCGACAACTCCACCAGGCCGATCGATACAAGCGGCTTTGAAGTCGAATACCAGTACAGAAGCTTCGCGCCGTCGTTCGATAGATTCCAGGTCCCGCAATCCTCGCATATCTTTGCAAACTCGCCGCCCTGCGCCGCCATCGAATACACCTGGCGCTTACCGTAGATCGTGTAGTACACCTTAGATCCGTCTGGCGAGATCAGGGGAGCGGCCTCGCCGAAAGGGGTGAAGGTGAGCTGCGACTCCTTCCCGCTGTGAAGATCGAGGATCCAGATGTCCATGTTTCCGGACGTTGTCGCGTAGTAAACCAGCTTGCTGCCGTCGGGCGTGGCCGATGGTTGTCCATGAAACGCAGCGCCCCTGGTCAGCGGTTTCAACGGGCCGGTGATTTTCCCTTCATTCGCATTCAGCGGCAACATCCAGATTCCGGTTCTGACCTCGGCGCTGCTGAACACGATCTCCCCGGTTGGCATTACGGCGACGCCCGATTCGAAAGCTGTTCCTGAGGTGAATTGGCGCGCGGGGCCTGTTGCCCGCCAGTTTTTGGCGGAGAGAGGCACACTCCAGATGTTTACGCTGTCCCGAAAATCGTTCGTGGTCGTGAAGGACGCAGAGAATAATACGTGGTTGGGCAACCAAAAATCGGGCGCGATACCGGCCCCGGAACTTGCCCATACGGAGAGTCCCTGCGCGATGAGAGCGGCGTGCACGCCAGTTTTGAGAGGTGCCCCCTGGTTGAGATCGGCGATCCACCAGTCCATGCGGTTACCGGGGCGGTTTGCCCCGGTCAACACGCTGCCCGCCGTCGCACTGTCTTTACCGCTGGCCCCGAGGAACAGCACGTGTTTTCCGTCCGGCGACCAAACCGGATACAGAGCCGATTCAAACTGCGGCGCTAACTGCGAGGGCGTGCCTCCGTTCGAAGGCACGATGAAGATCTTGTTCGAGCCGGGAGAACTCGGATCTCCGGAACTGAAACCTGCCCAATAAGCAAGCCATTTGCCATCGGGTGAAAAACGCGGCCTCCGCCCCTTCCGAACGACTAACCGTTCTTCGCCGCCGAGAATAGAGGTGACATACACACCCCCGCCGTCGCGCTCGGAGCGAAATGCGACCTTCGAGCTGTCAGCTGAAAACACCGGCTCGCGGTCGTCTGCGGGATGTTTCGTGAGGAGCACGGGCGGGCCGCCGTCCGTCGGTTGGATCCAGATGTCGAGCGTATCGCCGCCGCGGTCGGACGCATACGCAAGGAGTTTTCCGTCCGGACTCAAAGCCGGATCGGTCGTCAGGCCTTCGTCGGACGTAACTCGGGTGAGAACGGGGCTTGCCCTCGGAGGCTGATCCCGCGCGTGACTCCACAAAAGGATTCCCGATACCACAACAGCCGCCAGCAAACCAGCCGCGGACCAGATCTTCCAGAGTTGCCAGAACGGCCGAGCGCTTCTCGCGGCCAGCAATCCTTCCATCGTCGCGGTCTGCCTAAGGCTTTCGAGCTCGTCTCTGACATCTTCCATGCGCTGGTAGCGCCGCTCGACCCTTTTCTCCAGGCATTGCGCAACCAACTCTTCAAGGCGAGGCGGCAGATCTTTCGCTATCGAGCGGAGTTTCTTCGGTTGATCCCGGATCACGGCCGAAAGCATCTCGCCGTTCGAATCTCGTTCGAACGGACGGTTCCCCGTGAACATCTCATAGATCACGCATCCCAGCGAGAAAATGTCCGAGCGGGCGTCCACCATTTCACCTTTCGCCTGCTCGGGAGAGATATAGGGAGGGCTGCCAACGATTCTTCCGTCCTGAGTAAGGCACTCGCGAGGATCGGACTCCTCGACCTGCGTAAGTTTGGCCAGCCCGAAGTCCAAGACCTTCACCTGCTCGTTGGCGGCGATCATGATGTTAGACGGCTTTACGTCGCGATGGACGATTCCCGCCGCATGCGCCCTGGCGAGCGCGTCCGCCATGGCGATACCCCAGTCGAGACCTTTTCGAAACTCCAGCGGCCCTCTTGCGAGCCGCTGTTCCAGAGTCTCGCCGGTAACATATTCCATCGCGATACACGGAGCTTCCCCGACGTGAAAGATTTCATAGATGGTAACGATGTTTGGATGGTTCAGTGAAGAGGCACTCTTTGCCTCCTGGATGAAACGCCGCACGCGCGTCGGGAGAATGGACTCACCGCGCAGGAGTTTGAGGGCCAACACGCGATCGAGATGAGTATCACGCGCCTTGTAGACGATGCCCATTCCGCCGCGTCCGAGTTCCTCGAGCACTTCGTAATGAGAGATCGTCTGGCCAATCATGACTCACGACTCCACCGCCGAGATCATTCTTTCACAAAACAGGCGTCTCGTGAACCCGGCCTGAGGCGGCCGGGCATCCTAAATTGACGGCACAAGCCGAAAACGAAACTGCCTTCGAGTCCATCGCGGTATCCCAGAACCGAACCGGGACAACGGCGACCACTTTGACGGTTGGGGCTTACGCGGCCAGGACGGATGTGTTGCAAACTGGCTTCGGACGGTCTGATAGGATTTGCCTGCATGAGAGGGAACCTACCGCCGCTGTTCAAGAGACGCCATTTTGAAGCTGAGATCATCGTCTTGTGTGTCCGATGGTATCTCCGGTGCGCGCTCAGCTTGCGAAATCTCGAAGAGATCATGGCGGAGCGCAATCTCAGCGTAGATTACGTTACGATCTGGCGTTGGGTCCCGCGGTACGCTCCCGAACTGAACCGCCGCTGCCGCGCGGAACTCCGGAAGACGAATGGTTCGTGGCGAGTTGACGAGACCTATATTCGGGTGGCGGGCAAATGGGCCTGTCTGTACCGCGCGGTGGATTCCACGGGCGCTGCAATCGACTTTCTGCTGAGCGCAGAGCGTGATGCCGGAGCAGCCAGACGCTTCTTCCGGAAGGCATTGCGTTCAACTGGGCCATCCGCTTCCGAGGGTGATCAATGTGGACGGCAATTCGTCCTGTCCGAAGGTGATTTCGGAACTCAGGCGGACCGACGAACTCGGTCAGCGTTGCCGTCCAGTCCGCTACCTGAACAACATCATCGAACAAGACCATCGAGCTATCAGGCGCCGGGTGCGAGCGAATCAGGGCTTCCGAGCCTTTCACTTGGCGTGCGGAACCATTGGGGGAATCAGAACGATGAATATGACCCGCAAGGGAAAAATCAGGTGGCTATCGAAGAACGACATCAGCGGGCAGGCCGCGTTCATCGAAAGGACCCTCGGACTGAACACGGAGTGACTGCCCGACAAGTAAATGCGATGTCTGCGCTCCCTACTTCAAGATTGCAACACTGCCGGCTTAACGCTTGACCTTCCACAAAATGCAGAAGTTCGTCGATTCCGAGTTCGCCCGCGACAAAGCAAGATGCAAGTTCGTGGAAGTTGGGCGGCGGTTCCAGCCCTTCAATCCGACTTACGCCAGAGCTGACTCAACCGCGTGGCGCCGGTCTGCTTCGGTACCGGTTTGCAATACGTTCGTGGTCAGAGATGCCATGAATTTCAATCTCTATTGTCGCCCATGACTTCCTGGCTCTGAACGATCGATCACTACGGAACGGGGCTGACCTTTGGTGACCGTATCAGAACCGAATCAAACCCAATCTGTTGGTGCCATAGAACTTTCTGCGAGAGGGAAGAGCAGATGCCCGAGTTGTTGAAAAGCCATAAAACACTATGGAATTTAAACATTTGAAAAAAGGCTTCTGCAGGCTTCACATGCGGGAGGTGACAGGTTCGATTCCTGTCGCGCCCACCATTTAATCCCAATGACTTAGCGTCTGTGTTTACCGGGCGATCTTGGGGGTTCTGATACGGGAGCACTTGCTTTTTGCTGTATTTAGCGTGCTGTATCAAAATGATTTGAAGCAGTCCCCCTTGGGCTTGGTCGCCATTCCTGTCACGCTCGATTTCATCCCCGTAATCCTCGCCGCCTTTCGAGTGTTCATTCGTTACTCGTCTGAATTCCTCGCCTGAAGTCCTCGCCCTGTGACAGCAGGTTGCCTCGACCGTTCTTCTGGGCCACTCCGGAATCCATGTTGCTGCGATGGTCAGATGTTCTGGTGATTGTGAAGCCGGAGACGGGTGATCGCACGGCACCAGGGTCTCCTGGGTCATCATCGTCGCTACCAATCATATGGTGGAATGGGAGGCAACATCCGTCTACCTTGTGGAACTCCTGAAACCACTCGGCATGAAGGTCACGAGAGTCGCGACGAGTATTCCCGTCGGCAGCGATCTCGAATTCGCCAACGAAGTGATGATGTGCAAACCCCGGAAGGGCGTCGCGAAATCTAGTCAACTCTTCTTATAAGACACCCGCCAAATTACTTTCCCGCCATCGTCCGAAACCAGCATGCTGCCATCGCGCAACTGCAGCAGCGCCACGGGACGCCCCCAGACTTCTTTCTTGTCCGCCCCCAGCATCCAGCCGCTGGCGAAATCCCGCACTGGCCCCGCCGGCTTCCCATTCCTGAAAGGCACAAACGTCACCGAGTAGCCCACACGCTGCTCCGTTTGTGCCGATCCATGGTTCGCCAGAAACGCCCCATGGCGGTACTCCGCGGGGAACTGCGTCCCGGTGTAAAAC
>JAUZEU010000016.1 GCA_030838885.1 Bryobacterales bacterium
GAACCGTAACTGGTTTCGATCGCACTCATGCCTTCCACGTGAAAAGCGTTTGGGAATTGCCCTTTGGCATAGGCGGAACCTGGCTGCGAAGCGGATTCGCCGGAAAAGTCCTGGGTGGCTGGCAGGCAAACAACCTGCTCAGCTTCATGACAGGCACACCGTTCTCAGTGAGTGCCGATGGCACATCTCTGAATTTGCCCGGCAGCACACAGCGCGCCGACCAGGTGAAGGCGAGTGTGGATATGCTCGGCGGCATAGGCTCTACGGTGCCGTATTTCGACCCGCTCGCATTCGCATCGGTAACTACAGCCCGCTTCGGTACCGCGGGTTATCGCTCGCTGCGTGCGCCCGGCGTCGGGAACTGGGATTTCAGCCTCTTCCGCCAGTTCGACATGTCGGAACGATTTAAGCTCCAGTTTCGTGCGGAATCCCTGAATTTCAGCAACACGCCTCATTTCGCGGCGCCTGGCGGCAATGTATCGAATCTCCTTCGGAATGGAGATGGCTCCATCCGCAGTCTGAACGGCTTCTCTACAGTCACCAGTACCATCAGTCTTGCCCGTGAAGGGCTTGACGCAAGACAGTTCCGCTTCGGCCTGAGGTTGAGCTTCTGAGCAGCGCCTTCTTCGTCACCGGCTCCCGGGTGAGATGCGCGCCATGTCAAATCATATGAAAAGCCACGACAAACCGTTTCTCTCTTCGGCCGTTCTTCGCTGGGCGGCGCCCGCCGTTGCACTTCTTTGTCTCGGGCTGGCGCAGACCTGTCAGGCTCAGGAATTTCGAGCGACCCTGAGCGGGCGCGTAACCGATGCTCAGGGCGGAGTGATAGCCGCGGCAAAGATTACAGCGGTGAATCAGGAGTCGCGTGGCCGAAGCGAAACCGTAAGTGGTCCCGACGGCTTCTACAACCTCCCTTTTCTGGCGCCCGCTGCTTACACGATTTCGATCGAGAGCAGCGGTTTCAAGCGATACGTGCGGGACGGTGTCCGGCTGAACGCGAATGACAGGGTTACAGTCGACGCAGCCCTTGAACTCGGCAATGTGAATGAGCAGGTCACCGTCACGGCGGAAGCATCGGCACTCGAATCGGCGACTGCCTCGACAGGGGAAGCCCTCGAATCCAGGCAGGTATCGGACCTGCCACTTTCCGGGCGCGCCGCCCTCATCCTCTCTCAGGTCGCCTATGGAGTCATACCCACAGGCAACATTCAGTTTGTCCGTCCCTACGATGCGGGCGGGCCGTCAGGAATCTCGATGGGTGGCGCGCCATCCCAAACAAATGAGTTACTGATGGACGGATCTCCGGTGACTACGGCGAACCTGCGGTCCGCGTATCAGCCGCCGCTCGACGCAGTGGACCAGGTGAAGGTCGAGGTTTTTCAGGCCGATTCCGGTTACGGCCATACCGGAGGCGGAACTATCAATGTGATTACGAAAAGCGGGACAAACTCCTTCCACGGTTCCGCGTACGAGTTCAATCAGGTTTCCGCGCTGGCGGCAAACCTGTTTTTCGCCAATGCGGCGGGTCAGCCAAAGGCCGTGACACGGTTCAACCAGTATGGGGTTGCGGCTGGCGGTCCCATCCTCATTCCCAAGGTCTTCGACGGACGCAATCGCCTGTTTGCGTTCTTCGCCTGGGAGCAGATCAAGGCGCCTGCCCTGAACTCCGGAACCGACACCGTACCCAGCGCGGCGGAGCGGAAAGGTGACTTTTCCTCGCTGCTTACCGTTGGCCAAAATTACCAAATTTATGACCCGCAAACGGGCGTTTCCCAGGGCGGCCGCATCCAGCGCCAGCCTTTCGCCGGTAACATCATTCCCTCCAGCCGACTGAACGCCGCTGCACTGAAGCTGCAAGCGCTTTACCCCCTGCCCAATATTCCGGGAAGGGCGGACGGTGGCTCGAACTATTCGGTGAATACCCTGCAACAGGACAGCTATAACAACACGATCGGACGCATGGATTTCAACGCCAGCGACCGCAACAAGTTCTTCTTCACGTTCCGGCAGTACGACCGAACTCTGCTGCAAAACGATGATTTCCCGATAGCGGACGGTAATACGCTGAACCGGTACGGCGTCGGTTCAACGCTCGACTACATCTCGACTCTCAATGCCACCTCGGTTCTCGACATTCGCCTGAACTGGACAAGGTTTAATGAGATCCGAGGCGTCCCCAGTCAGGGCACAAATCTGGCGGACTACGGGTTTCCGGCGTCCCTTGCCGCGCAGTCTCTCTTTCCTGCGCTTCCGTGTATCAACTACAGAAGCTACTCCTATCTGGGCTGCAATACGGCAGCAAGCAATGGCCCCAATCCGTTCGACCAGTACCAGATCTACGCCAACTTCTCTAAGATCCTGAACCGCCACGCGATCAAAACGGGCGTGGATATCCGGCTCGCACGCCAGAGTTCCACATCCTACGGCAACGCCAGCGGCGCATACAATTTTGCCTCCGATTGGACCGCCGGACCTTTTAACAACTCCGGAGCGTCACCAATCGGTCAGGACTATGCGGCATTCCTGCTCGGACTGCCCAGTTCAGGACAGTTTGATCTGAACACGTCATACACTATTCAATCCAGATACTACGCCGCATTCTTGCAGGATGATTACCGCCCAACTCAGGCCCTGACGATAAACGTGGGTATCCGCTACGAACGGGATCTGCCCACGAATGAGCGCTACAATCGGGCCGTCAGCGGCTTCGATATGACTTCGGCCAGCCCGGTCGCTGCAGCCGCTCAGGCCGCCTATGCAAAGAATCCGTCCCCGCTGCTTCCGGCCAGCCAGTTTCAGGTACGCGGAGGTCTGCTGTTTGCGAGCCCCTCGAATCGCGATATTTACAAAACGAGCGGACATTTCAGCCCCCGTTTGGGTGTGGCGTGGAAACCGAATCAACTTGGCGGCAAAACGGTAGTCCGTGCGGGAGTGGGGCTTTTCTACTTCAGCCTCGGTGCCTTTGGCATCAATCAGCCCGGCTTCAGCCAGACAACCCCGTACGTTCCGACATCGGATGGTTTTCTGACGCCCGCCACCACTCTGAGCAATCCATTTCCGTCACTCCAGCTTCCGCAGGGTTCGTCGCAGGGACTGGCCACTTATATGGGTCAAAGTGTTTCCTTCGTCAATCGCGACGAGCAAAACCCCTATTCCGTCCGCTACCACCTCGATATTCAGCACCAGCTCCCGTGGGATACGGTTTTGGAAGCTGGATACGCCGGCAACCATGCCGTTCATCTGGCGGTGAATCACAATCTGAATTTCATCCCCAACCGTTATCTGAGCCAGCTTGGCGTGAGGGACCAGGCCACCATAAACTCTTTGACCGCCAATGTAACGAATCCCTTCGCAGGTCTTCTCCCTGGAACCACCCTGAACGGCTCCACAGTTGCCGCGTCACAGCTGCTGGCCGCCTACCCCCAATTCACCGGCGTCACTCTGCAAAGCGAAAATATTGGCAGTTCCTATTTTCAGATGTTCCAGACGCGCCTGCGCAAAAGGTTCTCCGGCGGTGTGCAGCTACTGCTCAATTACCAATATTCCAAGCTGATCGAAAAGACCGCGCGCCTGAATGCAGGGGACGCCGCGTTGGTTAAAGATGTCTCGGGCGACGATCGGCCCCAACGACTAGTGATAAGCGGCAGCTGGGACCTGCCCTTCGGAAAAGGAAAGCGGTTTGGCAGACATAGCGGGTTCCTCGTCAATAGCCTCGCCGGAGGCTGGTCAGTGAACGGCATCTTCACGCTGCAAAAGGGTGCGCCGCTGAATTGGGGAAACGTTCTCTATCTCGGCGGAGCCCTGAACAACCAGCCCCGAAACGTCGCTGGCGTGTTCGATGTGACCCGCTTCGAGCGCGATTCCACGAAGCAGCTGCTGAATAACGTCCGCACCTTCGCCGATCGTTTCTCAAATCTGAGACAGGACGGCGTGAACAATCTGGATTTCTCAGCGATCAAGCGGTTCCGCATCCGCGAGAAGGTTTCCTTGGAGTACCGGGCGGAGTTCTTCAACCTCTTGAATCATGCGCTGTTCAATGCGCCCAATTTGACCCCGACCAGCTCGGGTTTCGGCCTGATCACCAGCCAGGCCAACCTGTCCCGCAGAACACAGATGGCGCTGCGGCTGGTCTGGTAGCAGGAGCTTCAAAGCGGGTCAGGCCGTAAAATGATCGGGCAATGGAACAAGATCCCACTTCTGACTGTCCTGGTTCTGCCACGGCCTGACCACAATCGGATATCGCCATGTGCGTCGGCATCGATAGCAGTCATCACGCCCTGGCCGTTCGGGGACTCGAGTTTGAACAGACCGTCTCCGACCGGCACGAATTTCCAGCCCTGGGCATCGGCGGCCGTCGCATTGACAGGTTCCTGAACCACAGGATGAGTGCCGGTCGCACTCTGCAACTGGAACGTCTTTCCCGTGAAGTAATTGATCAGGCGAACCCGTCCCTGCTGGGTTTCGAACTTCCAGGCCACGCACTTCCATGGCTGTTGTGGGTAAAGTACAATCGGCTCGCCGTCTTTGTTGCTTGCATCACGCGGCCGAAGAAAAAGCTGATACTGCTTGTTGCGCAGGCCGTGGGAACCGACCGGCTGGGAATCGCCTGTGGTTTGTCCCGCAACGAAAGTGAGGAGTGGAAAGGTCAACAGGAAAACAGAAAGAAGGCGCATGGATTTGTCTCGCCCATTATGACTCCGCTTTGGACGAAAAAGCGATTCCTCGGTCATTCGCAGCCCCGATTGGAAGGGGATAAGAGAGCGCTTCTTCATTTGAAATCAGAAACCTGGCAAGGGAGACATAAAACAGCATATGCTCATCCATTGCGCGTGAATCACCGCGTTAACCTGCTGTGGAATAGCACGACAGAGAAGTGCCGGGCGCGATATGCTAGGCCTGCGAACTGAAGGAACCGACATGGAAATGACGAAAGCAATCCTGGTAACGCTGCCGCTGACTCTTGTGCTGGCCGCGGGCGCGTGGGGGCAGGATCTGAACTGTGACATGGCGGCGTACAAACCGCAGGAAGGTCTCAAAGCCCAACTTCACGGTGGCACCCTTGAATTGACGTGGCAAGGCGAGCGCCGCGAACAGCTGCGCGCCGAATTCGCCATTCGCAACGGGCAGCCCATAGTCGACGAACTTGCCGCTCGCGGCAATAACGGAAAGTGGATCATCCTCGGAAAAGGCCTCACTCCCGAATTCGAAATCACCAGCGGTGTCAGGCGTCTCTCGGAGCAGCAGATGGCACCCTTGAGAGAACTCAGGACGGAATTCACGCCGGAAGTTGTGGAACGTGAGAAATGGAATGCCTTTTGGGATTCGCCGTTGATGGTCCCCGGCCGTCCTGGCACCAATATGGGGTTACCCCGAAAGCCTGAAGAGATCCGCAAAGTCTGGGCCAAGTTCAACTCCACCGGTTGTCAGGTAAAGACCGACGGCGCGAGGATTGAGGTGGTATTCCCCGGCTTCGACGGCGGCATCTTCTCCGGCTCGCTGCAGTACACGGTCTATCGCGGTACCAACCTGCTGAGGCAGGAAGCAGTCGCGAAGACGAATGAACCGTCAGTCGCCTACAAATATTCAGCGGGATTGAAGGGCTTCGCCATCGCTGATGACTCGCGGGTCGTATGGCGCGATACTGCACGCGGATGGCAGCATTATGCATTCGGTGGTGGACTCAACCAGGAGATGGTCGGGCTGAAGGCTCGAAACCGTCTGGCGATTCTTGAATCTGGTGGTGGCTCATTGGCATTTCTGCCGCCTTCGCACAAGTTCTTCTGGTCACGGGAGATCGAAACCAACCTCGGCTATGTCTACTACCGGAAAGATTCCGCAAGCGCGTTTTCTATAGGCGCTCGCCAGGCGGACCGGGAGATCGGCGCCAAGCCGTGGGGCTCGTCCGACGAAGTCTGGAACAGGCGCGTTGGCGAAGCTCGCGGCGACCTCAACAACTTCGCCCTCTACAACGCGCCCCCCGGGACGATGCAGCGCATGCCTGTGTATTTCTACCTGAGTCCGCAGGACAGCAAAGCTACCCAGCAGGCCGTCATGGAATTCACGCATGACGATGTCTACAAGCCGCTGCCGGGCTACAAGGTCCTGGTAAGCCATTTCCACTTTCATTTCAATGAACAGCTGACGGATGCCGGAACAATGGACCAGGAGCCTACGTGGCTGCCAGTTTTCAGATCCCTCGGTATCAACATGGCGATCCTGGCGGATTTCCACGGCGACTCACATCCTGCTGACACCGGCAAGCTCCGCTTCAACGAGCAGAAGGTGTACTTTGACGGCTGCCAGCGGTTTTCCGATCGCGACATGCTCCTGATCCCCGGTGAAGAACCGGACGCCAACTTCGGCGGTCACTATATGTTTGTGTTCCCGAAGCCGCTGTTCTTCAGCCATCTGAGGGAACCCGCGAAAGGCCCGGCCGGTCAGCCGTTCAGTGAATCACTCGCTCCCTTTGGCAACGTGTTTCACACCACTACGGCGGCTACGGAGTTGAACCTTCTGAAACAGGAACATGGCCTCGTCTGGCAGACCCATCCGCGCACCAAGGGTTCGGCGGGCTATCCCGACGCCGTTCGGGAAAAAGATTTTTTCCGCAGCGACCGCTTCCTCGGTGGTTCTTATCAGTCGCTCCCGGTCGATCTTTCTCAGAAGCGCCTGTGCGAGGTCCGCTGCCTCGGTCTTCTGGACGATATGAACAACTGGGCCGGCCCGAAGTACATGATTGCCGAGGGTGACACTTACATGAAGTACCCGGACGACGAAACCTTCCCGCAACTGATCGTCAATTATGTAAAGCTCGACCGCGTTCCGAAGTTTGATGATGGCTGGAGCCCCGTGCTGGATGCGATGCGAGCCGGCGATTACTTCGTCTCCAGCGGTGAAGTGCTGCTCCGGAATTCCGCTATCGAAGGCACTGGCGCGAAGCGTACTTACACCGCGGAGGCGGAATGGACCTTTCCCCCGGAATTCGCCGAATTGGTGTGGAGTGACGGAAACACAGTCGACCGGCAGACAATCAGTCTGTCTGACAAAGCGCCCTTCGCGTCACAGAAGTTTCGAATTCCGTTTGATGCAACCGGTAAGAAGTGGGTCCGGTTCGCTGTATGGGATTCAGCGGGCAACGGCGCGTTCACGCAGCCGGTACATCTGAAGTAGGGCACAATGATGCGCCTCTTTTTACTTCTCATCATCCCGCTAGCGCTGGCCGGACAGGATTGGCCGGTGTATGGCGGAGACGCCGGTGGAACACGATTTTCGTCGCTCAAACAGATCAATCGTGCCAATGTCGCCAAACTGAAGGTTGCGTGGACCTACCATACGGGCGACTTCAGTGACGGCACCGAGTTTCCCGTGAAGAGTGCGTTCGAATCGACTCCGCTTCTGATCGACGGAGTTCTCTACCTGGTCAGCGCATTTGACAGGCTGATCGCCATTGAACCGGAAACGGGCAAAGAACTTTGGGCCTTCGATCCCAAACTGGACAAGACCAAACCTCAGATGCTCTTCTCCAGTCGCGGAGCGGCGTTCTGGAGCGACGGCGCGGACAAACGCCTGTATTACGGAACTCTCGATGGCCAGCTCTGGGCCATTAACGCGGGTACGGGAAAGCCCGTAGATAGTTTCGGAAAAGGAGGCTTCGTCAACCTGCGCGACGGAATGCTGGACCCAGCCGACCTCGCTGGTGCCCGCCGCGGCTACGGAATGACATCGCCACCCGCGATCTTCAAGAACGTTATTATTTGCGGCTCCATCGTGCCCGATGCCGACCCGCTTGGCCCTAATGGCGACGTGCGCGGCTTCGATGCGAAGACAGGTAAGCTGATCTGGCGTTTCCACACCGTGGCGCAAGCGGGCGAATTCGGCGGAGATACCTGGGACGGCGACTCCGCAAAAGGCAGGGGCGGGGCTAACATGTGGTCCATTCCAACCATCGACACGGAGCGGGGAATTGCCTTCTTGCCCCTTACCTCACCCTCCCACGATTACTTTGGCGGAGACCGCAAGGGAGCGGGACTGTTTGGCGACTCGCTCGTCGCGGTGGATGCACTGACCGGTAAACGGCTCTGGCACTTTCAAACCGTCCATCACAATCTTTGGGACTACGATATCCCCGCCCAACCCACCCTGATCACTGTTCGGCACGAGGGCAAGTTGGTCGATGCGGTCGCGCAGGTCACCAAGACCGGCTTCACCTTCGTGTTTGAAAGAACAACGGGGAAGCCACTCTTCGACATCCAGGAGAGACCGGTTCCCGCCAGCGACGTACCGGGCGAATCCGCCTTTGCAACCCAACCTTTCCCTGTGAAGCCGGCGCCTTTCGCACGCCAGAGCTTTCGAGCCGAGGATCTCACAGACGTGACCCCGGAATCCCGCGCCTACTGCGGAAAGCTGATCGAGGGCGCCGTCTTCGGCAGTCTCTTCACCCCGATCTCGCTCAAGCCCACCGTGCTGTTTCCCGGAACTAACGGGGGCGCGAACTGGGGCGGGGCGTCATGGGATCCGGAGACGCATACGCTGTATGTCAACTCAATGGATGTAGGCATGATTTTCAAGATGGTGAAGATGCCTGAAACATCGAAGCTGCCGTACCGAACACGGGGATTGGGCGCCTCCCGGTTCTGGGACACGAATCAGTACCCCTGCCAGAAACCGCCATGGGGAACCCTGACCGCCATCAATCTGGATACGGGAGAATTCCGGTGGCGCGTTGTTCTGGGCGTGGTGGATGATCTGATCGACAAAAAGCTGCCCCCCACAGGAACCTCCAATATCGGAGGCTCAATGGTGACCGCGGGCGGCTTGGTCTTCATCGGGGCGACGAACGACAGCCGGTTTCGGGCCTTTGACAAGGACACAGGAAAGGAGGTGTGGACAGTACGGCTGCCAGCCAGTGCCCACGCCACGCCCATGACTTTCCTTTCGAAGAAGGACAATAAACAGTATGTGGTGATCGCTGCCGGAGGAGGCAACAAATACAACAACACTTACTCGGATTCCTTGGTAGCCTTTGCCTTGCAGTAACGCTTTGTGGAGCAGACGCGCCGGAATCTTTTAACCATGCAAAGCATGCGCCTCTGAAGCTGCAATGCGTCTCATGCCACCGGGGCGCGGCGACCGAGGATCTGGCCGGCTTTCCCGCAGTCGCGCAGTGCAGGCAATGCCATGTGGGGATGGCGGATCGGAAAATTCCATCCCGCCGCGTGTACGAGGTTCCGGATTTCGTCTTCTTCAACCACGGAAGACACGCTACGGCTAAGGTCGAGTGCGCCAGCTGCCACGGCAATGTGCAACAGCAGGAGGTCGTGCAGGCCGCTCAAACGGTCAAAATGAAGTGGTGTGTCGATTGCCATAAGAGCAGCAAGGCCACAACCGCCTGCAATAAGTGTCACGAACTGGGCCAGTGACGCGCGTGTTCTTTATCAAGGAGAATCTTCGCGAGCCGCCCACTTCATCAAGTAAGTCGACGTTCGCTTCTTCGCCCTGCCGAGAATGGTGAAATGTACGGGTCATTGACCGCGGCGATTCTGCGATTGTGCAATCGGGACGCGCGTCGGGATTGCCATCGAGCATCGACGCTATGGAGAGAATGACGAGGGGGAACCGGCGTTCTTCGGCTTTCCGGTGCGCGGATGAAGCAGTATATTCATCGGGCCGTAAACCTTCCGTCCAGGATCGTGAAGCGCGATTGAGGTCGTTGCCCTTCCAGCTTTGTTCACCGGTAGCGCCGTGTTGCGTTTCCAATGTCCCGGTTGCGCCGAGCCAGCGGGCGCATCGCGTGCCGGAGAACTCGAACCTTCATGAAACTGGCAGCCTGGTACGCTATGCCATTCCATCGGTTAAGGCAGCCCTGAAGTGGTCAACAGTTCCGGTCCGAACGAGCCTTGGGGCTTAGGTCCGGCCCCGGCTTGAGCGGGTCCCCAGCTTCATCTTCAGAATACGAATTGACATGGCCTGATCTCCCACCATTTGTTCAAGAGTCTCCAGATGTCTTTGAAGCTCTTCAAATTGCTTTACGGGCATAGATATACCTGCACGCAGGATTTGGTGTGCGCGATTTCGCAGCCTGTAAGCATATGAGGCACTGACAGCATGCTTGCAGCAAACCTCAGAAACTGTGAGCTCGCCACACAGCATATCGAGTGCTAGTTGATATTTCTGTCCTGTTGAAAGCTTTCTGGACCTTTCGCGAAGCGTATTGGATGCCACTTGATGTTCCCCCTATGACTCTAAAATGGACGCGGCGCGGAAAGGAAACGGGCATTTAGGTGTTTTTCCCGCACTAATTGGGAGTAATTCCGGGTAGACACAAATCTCTCCCTTTTAAGTGCGTGCTTCAGCCGTGAGAGTTCCTTGAAGTAAAAAAGTCTGAGAC
>JAUZEU010000022.1 GCA_030838885.1 Bryobacterales bacterium
TCGAAGGAGTTCAATCCGGCAAAAAGAAAATCACCCTGCGCTAAGGTGGTCTTGGTCATCTTGTCCGGAGAGAGCTCGGCAAAGCCGATAACGCGTTTCAGAAACACGATGTTCAGTTTACGCCCTACGAACGCTTCCGATATTGCGGAATAACGGGTCTGGTCAGTAAACCGGACCGAAGCCGACTTATCAGTCCCTTTTTCGGGAAGGCCGTATCTCGGGAGTTTCAGGAACACAGCAGATCAGCGAACAGACTTATAACGTCTTTGTGGGCTGTCAACGCTGCGCCGTTAGATTGCTATCGGGGCAGCGATTGCTCGCTGAGCCTTGCCGCACCATCGTGCGTAGGGGTCCGTACACGGGGCAGTTCGAGAAATTATTGGTGCGCCCGGCCCGATTGTGTTCGCACGGGGGGCAGCGCCAGTTGCCCTGCGCGCTGGTATCCAACAAGCGATACCTGCCGTCGCCACGGCGAGCAATGCCACCGCTCCGAACGTTACCGGATCGGCCCGGTAACTCCGTACAGCGGATTCTCCATCACTCGCGGGAGTTCCGCCTCGGCTACCAGCCCGATGGAGGCGCCACTATTGACATTCGTAACCCTTGCCCTAAAATCGGCCGCATGAGATTTTTGGGCCGCGCGCCCAGCGCCATGCTCATCCCGAACTCAGGCATGAGCTGGCTGGCAGATTACGCGAGATCAGGTGGAAATCGAGTTGCTGCCGTCCGCTGGGCTCTCGCGAGGCTCGGGCCGGGCCTTTTTTCAGCGGCCTAAAGCGTTCTTGAACAACTCCGAGGTGGTAAACCCAGTGTCGGCGAGGCGTGTCGATTCCCGCTCGTCGCGTGCGGCCGGACTTCGCCTGGCATAATCGCGTATTGCCGCTGCCTGTCGAGCCGTGAATCCTAGATGCCCTCTGGCTGCTTGTTCGAAATCAGCCATGCCCCAGCTTGTGCGCATGATTCCCTCCGAGGCGTGTTCACCTGACCCGAGAAGCACATGACCAAGCTCGTGGGCGATCACGTGCCCAAGCATCACGCCAAAATCCACCTGTGCAGATGAACACAGACTTTCGATTCTGTCATGAAAAATGGTCGCGCTCACACCGTACCGCGCGTCGGGTAATGACGACCCCAGCGCGACGGAGGGAGTGCCCTTAGCCATACCCCGCCCGATTCTAACCGCAATGTAGCTGCGCACGGCGACATCATGTTTCTGATGGTTGGTGCCGACAATCGGGCTCTGATCTGTCGTGAAAGCCTCGTCTGCGTGGGCGACGCCCATTTCCCATATCACGTTTATGCTTGAGGGCCGGAAGATTCTCCCAACTTCCGCGGCCGCATCTCGTAGTGCGGTTGGCCGGACGCTCGACAAATTGTATAGACGAACGTGAAGTTGCCGTTCCGTAGCCTTCCCGCCAGGAGTGGAGGATGTTTGACCGCTTGCCGCGGCGAGAATTCCCAACGCGAGTGACGCGATCCATAGAGCTTTCATGAGGTGACCTCCTTTGGTCACGCCCAATTTGCGTCAGATCAGATAAGGTCTCCATCATTCACAGCCTGGCGCTGCCGAGTCCGCGCATGTCGGTCGAAGCGAAAGAAAACACAGCGTTTACGTTTGCGTCTGTCGTGAATTTCGGGACTCTTCAGAGGACTTCGATGCTGGAGCCTGGGTGGCTGTCTTGTGATAATTGTTCGACATGTCCCTGCTGGGGGCGAACAGAGAGATTTATCGCTTTAATTCTTCGAACTGCACCCCGCAATGGGAAGCGCATTTGTGGATCAGAACAATTCGGAACATAGAGTGATTGCGGCTCAGGGGTGGAGGACTTGCGGTGTCACCCGACGAGTGGTCGGTCCTTTTCGCACAATCCGACCTCGGGAGCGACCTCATTCTCCTGGAGACCTTCCGTTAAGGGTTTCAGGCGATCCGACGAGGGGTGGAAGCCGGCGTAACAGGTACCTGCGACCCGTAGGAGCCTGTGAAGCGCTCTCTCCGACGGAAGGCTGAAGGTGGTGTCTCCGGCTGTTGGACGAGTCTAGTGAAAATTCTCCAGCAGCATGAGGTCAACGCCGCTCTCTTTTTGGGTGTAAAGGATGTTTCGACGGTCGGGAGATACGGTCAAACCCATTTCCGTTAGCGGTCCGACGGACGCGATCTTCTTTACCTGATTGTTAGAAAATCGGAGGAACCGGATTTCCGTTCCGCCGGGAATGTCAGCACGTTTGGAGACGTCCGGATTATGCTCGATGAAAAACACACCCTGATCCGTTACTACGAATTCGGCACGCCCGATCCGCGATGGTACGGCGATGACTTCCTCACCGCCGGCAGCGGGCATCTTCCACAGCGGTCCATTCTCCCCTTTCGTGTAGAAGAGCCACTTGCCATCGGGAGATTCGAGTCCCACCCAACCTCCCTTTCGTGTTAGCTGAACCGCCCGACCTCCGCTGACCGGCATCTTCCAGATTTCCAGATTTCCGGTCCGGTCCGAATCAAAAATGATCCATTTCCCGTCTCGCGTCCAGGCGGGGATAAAGCTGTTTCCGTTACCGGGCCTAACCATACGAGGTTGCCCGGCTGCGGCTCTCACAATGTATATTTCCCATTTTCCTGTGGCGTTCGAATCGAAGGCAATGTTTTTTCCGTCCGGCGACCAGCCCGGCGACCCGGCATGTATGCCCGGCCTGGCGTAGAGGTCCACGATGTTGGATCCGTCCGCATCACTCATCCATATCCCGGAGTTCCCCGAACGCGACGACTGAAAAACTACTCGCTTACCATCCGGCGAATATTGCGGATTGGCTTCGTACGTTGTTGAAGGTGCGAAGACTGCCGGAGGGCCGGAAGCGTCGCCCGAAGCAGATAGCGGGAGGCGGTAGAGATGACTGTGGATTTGGATCTGGCCAAAGGCCAGCCGATTGTGCCATGGGGAGATCGCCAGCCCCGCGCCCCACCAAGCTTGACCTTTTCCGTACGGAAGCAGGACTGGTGCTGCATCACCCTCTACGGGCGCTTTCATAATGTTGCTGCCGAACTGCTGTATTCCGGTTATGAATACGACTTCTTTACCATCGGGTGTCCATGCGGGCCTGATGCCGGCTTGAGGTCGGGCAACGAGCCGCCGAGGCGGCCCTTTGGCTTTCGCTTCGCTGTCCAGACCGACCAGATAGATCTCGGTTCCTGAATAGGCCCCCCGCGCGAACGCGAGGGTGCGACCATCCGGAGAGAGCGACGGATTTCTGTCGAATAGCCCTGCCTGCGGGTTGGTCAGAGGTTTCATCTCGCCTGTTTCCACAGATAACTTGTTCAGGCCCGGGAGAATAGCCGATCTGCCGTCGGGTAACCAAGTGCTGGAAAGACAGTAAAAGGCCTGATGTGCGCCGCATTCGAAAAAGGGGAGTTCCGCGACGACTCGCTCTGGCCCTCCGATCGCGGATTCAGTGACAAAAAGAAGTCTCTTCCCCAGCACCCGAAAAAAACTCATGGTTCCGCCATCCGGCGAAAAAGCCGGGCCGTACTCATCTGCCTCGCCGCGGGTCAGTTGCAGGAGATCGGGCGAGCCGATCACCTTGACATAGATGTGCGCATGTTCCGCATTGGGCCCGTTCCACGAAAATGCTACCTGGGTCCCGTTTGGCGAAAAGCTGGGCGAGGTCTCCGTACCCGGGTAGGTGGTGAGGGGTGACTCCTCAGGTGCGGGTACATTTCTGTCCGCTCTGCCACGCGAGTACCACGCGCCTCCCGCGATTGCCAGAGCGGCGAAAACTATTACCGCCCCAAAACCCCACAAGTGCTTTCGTGAAAGTCTCTCATCCAGCCGCTCAGGAACTTCACCGGATTCCGGGGGTGTGAAAGACTCACGCGGAGCCGGGTTGGTTTGTTCAGTGGAAACGGGGGCTATGAATCGATATCCACGCCGCGCCATAGTCTCGACGAATCTTGGATTCTCGGCGTGGTCGCTCAGAGCATCGCGCAGCTTTCTTATGGCGCTGTTGATAGCGTTTTCGTAATCGACCCACGTCCCGGCATCCCAGAGTCTGGCGCGGATTTGATCCCGCGTAACCACTTCGCCCGGGTGTTGCAGGAGGAAGCTCAGGATTCGCAGCGGTTGATCCTGAACTTTTATCAGTACCCCCTGCTTTCGGAGTTCACCGGCGCGTAACTCGAAAACACCGAACCGGTACGTCTGCGCACCCGCCCCTGGCTCGGGCGTTGACCCGCGCTCCATCCTGCGAGGCTAACACGTGTTCCGTTCGACGAGAGGCGCCGGGATGTGCTGAAGGGCACTCGGCGAGAACGTGTGTGTGTCCCCGCAAAAGGGCGGGAGCTGAACTGCGGGACCGCAAACCCAATGAATTTGCAAACTGAATGAGCGGGCAAACGAAAGAATGTTAGATGAGGCGAACAAATCGTTCGTGGATTCGGGTCGCGGAGCATTGGACAGGCGCACGCGTAAGAGTCCTGCATAAAAGATCCAAAGTCTCCATCGCAGCGAATCACGTCCCGGGAGCTGAAGCCTGATATTCACCCGCTCTCGTTTATTACTCCTGTTTCACGGCGTCCGCGTAAGCCGTCGGCAGGGGTAGCAGTGCCTGCGCGCAGGACAGCATTGCCCGGGCGGTGGCGGACATGGAAATCCACTGATCGTGGTCGTGCGGGAAGCCGCTTGGCGTACGGCTGGATCCCGGGCGGGCGGCTGGCCATGTGCCATGAGCCAGCTTACGGGCCTTTGGAAGTCCCGTTCTGGGAGATCTCACTGGATTAGTAACGGTAACGCCCTGCCGGCCGCCCACGGTGTTGTTGCGGCCGGGAAGCGGTCTTCAACGGGAGACTGCCACTTTCAGCTTTATCGCATCATTCGGAGCGTGAGCCAAATCCTGCTTCGTCCCGAGGTATCGCTCCGTAGTCTGGACCGACGAATGTCCGAGCAGCAGTTGAATCTGCTCCAGTTCCCCACCAGCAGCCCGGCACAACT
>JAUZEU010000055.1 GCA_030838885.1 Bryobacterales bacterium
AGATGGGACGGAACGTTGGCCAGCGCTTCGGCTATCTCGCCGGCACTGCGCAGCAACGTGTCGACGACCTGCATGCCATGTTTTCCGATCCCGCCATTCAGGCCGTCTTCTGCATTCGCGGCGGCTACGGCTCCGCGCAAATGCTGGACAAGCTCGATTACAATCTCATCCGCGCCAACCCGAAAATTTTTCTGGGCTACAGCGACATCACCGCCCTTCACACCGCCATTGGCAAACGGACGGGCCTTGTCACCTTTCACGGCCCCGTCTCTCTGAGCCACCTCACCGAGTGGTCGGAACGGCACCTCCGCGCCGCTCTCTTTCAGACCAGGGCCATCGGCGAACTCACCAATCCGCCTGAAGGAAACCCGCTGCGGGCGGGGCATTCCCTGCGTACCGTGCGGGGCGGAAAAGCGCGGGGTCCTCTGACAGGTGGCAACCTCACCCTGCTGTCCACAACTTTGGGAACACCTTTCGATATCGAAACTGCCGGCCGCATTCTCCTCATGGAAGATATCGGGGAAGACATCTATCGAATAGACCGCATGTTCACCCAACTCCGGCTCGCCGGAAAGTTGCAAACAGCCGCCGGCATTGTCGTAGGCGAGTGCAAGGATTGTCCTCCGCCCAATCACGACTCGGCTTACTCATTGGGCGAGGTCATCGACTACTTACTGGGTGACCTGAACATCCCCGTCCTGTACGGCCTCAGCTTCGGACACACCATCGACCAGGTAACTCTGCCCCTCGGCGCAGTCGCCCAGCTTGACGCCGATAAGCAAACCCTTACTGTGGAGGAGCCGGGCGTTCACGCGTGAACGCGTCAATACCGTCCTCGATCAACCGCAGAGCACGTTCCGGCTCTCCCCGGCCTACAATCTTGAAGGTCTTTCCGTGTTGGTGGTTGTAAGTCACAAAGAACTGCTCGATCTGACTCACAAGAGACTTATTCAGCTGCCCGATCGAAGTAATTTCCTCGTAGCTGTAAGAATGCACCGCTGCCGCCAGCACCCGGTCATTCCTGAGCGTCTTTCCGTCGCCCGTCTGCTCCGCCTCAATCACGCCCAGGATTCGAAGCTCTACAAGGCAGCCCACGTGCGCCGGTTCGTCCATCAGCACCATGACATCCAGTGGATCGCCATCTTCGCCCAGTGTGGACGGAATAAAGCCGAAGTCGAACGGAAACAGCATCCCCTCCGGCAACAATGAGGCAAGCTCGAATAGCCCGCTCTCAGGGTCGTAGTTGAACTTATTCCTGCCGTGCTTCGGGGTTTCTATAATGGCGCGGCACTGGCGCTTCTCAGCGTCCAGGTGATGAGGCAGGGACGTCAGGTCCGGCATGTGGTATCAATACCTCGGAATTTCGTGCAGCGGGCCGGGGACGAAATGGGCCAGGCATTAAACCGGCTAACCATTTGATCACCCCTGCAGGTCAGGACGCTCTCTGCAGCCCCACTCGGTTCGCTTATGCATCTGGGCTTCCAGATCCATCTCGCCCGGGCTGCCAATCCCAACGGCGTGCCCGGTAAGGAAAATACCGGCCAAATCGTGCACCTCCAGGCAGCGCTCGTAAGTGCGCAACTCGAGGGCGCACCGATGCCTGATAGTGTGGGCCCTGGATGTTCGGATTCAGCATAAGGCATCTCCCGGACCACTCTATACTCCGGAGTGTACTGCCGTGAACACTCCCCTTCTATGACTGATTACGATGTGATCGAATACCCGGCCAAACCCTTTCTGCAATGCCACTCTGACCGCCTGGCCATCATGGCCCGCTTGTTTGGCCTCACACCACACCCGCCCGAATCCGCACGTATTCTCGAAGTCGGCTGCGGTGACGGAATTAATCTGGTCGCTGCTGCGATCACAATGCCCAAGGCCAGGTTTACAGGCGTTGACCTGAGCCGAGCCGCCATTCTTCGGGGTATAAAACTCGTTCGCGAACTCGGGCTGAAAAACATCCGCCTGCAACAGCGCGACTTCCGTACTCTCACAGATCGCACGCAACCCTTCCACTACGTGGTCGTGCACGGGCTCTACTCCTGGGTCCCGCCAGACGTTCGCGATGCCTTGCTCGACACCATCAAAGCTGTGCTGGCTCCCAACGGTATCGCCTTCGTCAGTTACAACGCATATCCCGGCGCCTATCTGCGCCAGATGGTCCGCGAGATGGCCGGCATCTTTGCCGGATCTAATATCGCCCGCGCGCGTGAGTGGCTGCAGACCGCCTGCACGCTGCAAACCGGCGCGCCACTCTACCGCGCCGTTCTCGCCGATGAAGCAACAGCCATGCAGGGCAGGGAAGACGGCGCACTTTTCCATGACGATCTCGCCACAACGAACCAGCCCTTCTGGTTCCGCGACTTCATCGCTCACGCCGCCTCTCACAATTTCCAATACGTCTCGGAAGCCGACCTCGCCACCACCGGTTCTTTCGGTTTGCCCGGCAATGACCGGATCATGCTGGAACAAAACTCCGACTTCCTCACCGGACGCCGCTTCCGCCAGACGCTCCTCTGCCACGCCGATCACGCTGTCCTTAGCCAGCCGGATGTCGGCGCTCTGAAGCATTGCTTCGCAGGCGGCCCGCTGAATCCAGGCACGCCGCAACCCGATGGATCTTTCGAATACGTCAACGGCGTGGGTGCCACTCTCAGAACGAAAAACGTCGAAGACCGCTTAATCCTGGAGTCTCTGGCCGCTGCCTGGCCGTGCTATCTGCCAGCGAATGACTTCGGGCCCAACGCGCAAGAAAGGCTCCTGCATCTGTTCGCGGCGAACATGCTGGACCTCAGAACGGTTCCGCCGCCGGTCGCAGATAAGATCAGCCGGCCGAACGCGAGCCCTCTCGCCCGCCTGCAGTCCCTCCGTGGCCCTTCTGTAACAACCCTGCACCACATGGAAGTAGTGATGAACAGTAGCTCTCTGCGCACCGTACTCAGCCTGGCCGACGGCACCAGAACCCCCATGCAACTTATTCGGCACGTCCAAAAACTCTACCCGTCTGAGCCCAAAGACAAAGTCACAGCCGCAGTAAACCAGCACCTCGAAGAACTCCGCCAGTACGGCCTTTTGCAACTTCCTGACTCTCAACACCAGCAAAAAAGCGGTGGCCGGATCAACTCCCGCCACCGCCCTTATTACTTCCAAAAAACCAACTACACAACCTTAACGAAAATGATGGCGAACGTGTAGAGCGCCAAAGACTCGATCAGCACCAGACCCAGAATCAGAGCGAAACGGATCGCCGGGGCTGCGCCCGGATTGCGCGCCATACCTTCAGCTGCGCCAGCCACTGCCTTGCCCTGCCCAAGCGCGCAAAGTCCCGAGGCAATCGCCATCGAGAAACCTGCTGTCACGGGGACCCAAATGTTGCCGCCGCCACCAGTTCCTGCGCCGCCGCCCTGAGCGAACATCGGAATCGCGAGGAACATCATCGCGATCATCATAAAAAACATCTTTGTCTTCATCTTTGTCTTACTCCCTTATAGAAATCGCTCTCCGGAGGTGGTTGCGTTCCTCGCCTGGGGGCGGGAGGCCTCACGCGGAAAGCGGCATTATGCCATCGAATAAATTAGTGCTCTTCCGCCACCGCGCCCGCCACATACATCATGGTCAGCAGCACGAAAATA